>RKRU01000165.1 GCA_007571225.1 Nitrosopumilaceae archaeon
CATTTATTTGATTTATATTTCCATGTTCAAGCAATCATACATACATGGAGGTAACCGAGGTCCTACCGCTGGTGGCAGGGGCAGCTTCATTTGCAGTTGCAGGGGGACTTGTAGGCTGGATCTCAAAACAGCCCACAGGCACACAGGCCATGATGGAGATATCAGAGGCAGTCCGCGTGGGGGCGGCCGCATTTCTCAAGAGGGAGATGAAGATAATTGTACCAGTATCCATTGCACTTGCAGTAATTATCGGGGTGTTTTTACAGCCCTCCAACGGAATAGCATTTGCAGTAGGAGCTACACTCTCTGCAGTTGCAGGACTCATATCCCTCAAGATAACAGTAAAGGCGGCGGTTCGTGCGGCGCATCTGAGCAGCAGCGGACTAGGAAAGACGTTTGCAATGGCGTTTCGTGGTGGTGCAACCGTCGGACTGGCGGTTCCTGCAATGGCGCTTCTTGCTATTACGTGCCTGTACATGATATATCCAGACCCCATTACAATAGCAGGCGTAGGCATAGGAGCTAGCCTCATCGCACTCTTTATCAGGATCGGCGGCGGGATATTTACAAAAGCCGCAGACATGGGAGCTGACCTTGTAGGCAAGGTGGAGGCCAACATACCAGAAGACGATCCACGCAATCCCGCGACGATTGCAGATAATGTGGGTGACAATGTGGGTGACGCAGCAGGCATGGGTTCTGACGTTTACGAATCATACATAGTTACGATTCTTGCAGCGATTTTAATAGCCGCACTGATAGGCGCGCCAGACCTGTTTATGTATCCAATACTTGTGGGAACAGCAGGAATGGTAGCATCCATCATAGGGGTGGTAATCGTAGGCTCCAAGAACATAACGGATGTCATGAAACCACTGAACCGCTCGTTTTATGTGTCGGCTGCAATCGCAATCGGCCTGAACTTTGCCTTTACGTACTGGTTTATAGGCAGCACGGATACGGCGTATGCGCTGTTTGGGGCTACTGTAATAGGAGTGATATTGGTTCCCGTAATACAAAAGATCACCGATAGGTACACCAACTACAAGTACCATCCGGTGGAGGAGATTGCAGAGTCTGCAAGGTGGGGTTATGCATCACTGACACTGATGGGAATAATAAAGGGACTCCAGTCCACTGGTCCATTCATGATCGCCTTGGTAGCGGCAATCATAATATCGTTTAGCATATCATCGTCAGCCGCGCCAGAGGGGGCGGATCCCGTACTTTACGGTATATTCGGAACATCACTTACTGCCATGGCAATGCTCAGTCTTGCTGGTATAGTCTTGAGTATCGACGCCTTTGGACCCATAGCGGACAATGCCGGCGGAATAGTCGAGATGACGGGCATGGGCGAGGAGAACCGCAAGGTGACCGATGAGATAGACGCCGTTGGAAACACCACAAAGGCGGTCACAAAGGGCTTTGCAATAGCAAGCGCCGCCCTGGCCGCGCTTGCAATGATCCAGGCCTTTCAGTTTGAGGCCGCGCATGTCTTTGAAGGCAGGCAGCTGCTCGATTACAGCCTTACCAATCCGGCAGTTATAGTGGGACTTTTGGTGGGTGGCCTTATCCCATTTATCATAACGGGCCAGCTGATCAGCGGGGTGTCTCGGGCGGCGAGCAAGATGGTCGACGAGGTGCGCTCACAGTTCAAGGCTGATCCGGGAATACTCACAGGCAAGTCAAAACCCGACTATGCAAGATGCGTTGATATTGCAACTGTGGCATCTATCAAGGAGCTGTGGAAGTCTGCAATAATTGCTATTGTTGCACCCATCATACTAGGTGTGTTGCTTGGACCGACTGCGGTGGCAGGACTCTTGATGGGATCTGTGGTTACTGGCATATTCTTGGCATACCACCTAGCAAATACGGGCGGCGCGTGGGACAACGCCAAGAAGCTGGTAGAGATGAGGGGCCAGAAGGGAACTGAGGAGCACAAGGTGGCAGTCGTGGGGGACATCATAGGAGATCCGTACAAGGATACTGCAGGACCCGCACTAAACACAGTCATCAAACTGTTGAACACGATTGCTATTGTGTTTGTGGCTGCGTTTGTGGCAATAATAGCACTCTGAACTGCTGTCCGTATGCAGGCACCACGCGGGTTCTGTACATGCAAAAATGGCATCTTCATATACCAGACTTATGACTGCGCCCGTAATTCTCCTGATTTTATGGTGTATGCAGGTACACGCGACGAGGTAAACGCATTGGTAAATGAAGATGTGCAGGGCCTAGATCAATACAGTGCCGGCAAGTCTGCCCTGTTGGAACCGTTTGGGAAGCAGCAGCGGCAACTACAACTGCAACTACAACTACAACTGCAACCACAGCAACCACAACTCCCGCAGCAGCAAAAAGATGTTGGTGGATGCGAACTCCATATCCCCCACAAGAATGATCTTTAAGGTCGCTTGGCCATGCCACAGTTGCGATCTGAATGTGACTACTATCTGTGCTTTGGCATCTAGGGTAACTGTTTACGTCTCCCACACCGAAATGACCTATTCTAGGCACAAATTTGGCAAATCATTTACGCTAGACGTAAACAGTTACCCTCTAGGTGGTATTTGTCTACAATGTTTTTGGAGATGTGGAAAATGAAGAAAAAATGATGTGGACTAGGGACAGCCCTCCATCTTTTGAATAAAGTAGCCCTTCTCCTTGATCGAGCGTTCTACTTGCTCTGGAGCATGCTGCGAATGACAGAAACGACATTCGTTTGCAGTCATTTTGGCGTTGCCCTCTCCAATGGATTCAAGCCATTCTCTACCATATGTTATGGCTTTGTCATGGTCCTTCTCACCTGTGATGACGTCAAAGTGCATAGTGTGACCGTCTGCAGCTTGTACGTATGTATCGTATACGTGAATTTCCATAACTTCCCCCTCAAAACAGGCCTATTTAATTCAAAATATCTTGTGTGGTAATGTAATGACATCTGAGCACGTATAGGCACCGGTACACGGCAGCCACAAATAGGCCTAATGGTAACCGTTTGGGTCCGGCGTAATCAATCTGTTGAATTTGTGTCTAGAATAGGTCATTTGGGCGTAAGTGGCCTAAACGGTTACCTGCCAAATGACGAGGGCTGCACGTTATGCGTCAATCCGGCCCAGATTCCACTAGAACCTCTAGAACGGTACCATCATTATCATCATTATCATCATCTAGCGCATAGCCCCTAAACTCGCCTGTATGTCCAGAGTAGATTATCCACACGACTGGATTGGACTGCATGTATCTCATGTCGGTTGCAGAGGGGTATGCCTCGGAGGTTGGATGGGAGTGAAATATCCCGACCACCTCGAGTCCGCGGCCTGCGGCCTCCCTGTACCCTGCAATAAGCTCTTCGGCAGATATTGTAAAGAAGCGAGTACGTTCTGCAGACACATTTTCAGTCGTGAATAGATCTAGGACGCGCTCATCCCTGCCAAACAGCAGTGCACAGGACTCGTATGGCTCTGCTGTCACTGCATGTCTTTTGAGCGCCGTGCGGTGCCTGTTTGAGAGTGTTATGCGGTGTTGCACATCCTTGAATGTCATTTAGTCATTATAAAGGGATGATCCCGTACGCAATACTGTCTGCCCGAGCCGGCAATCACTGGCCCTCTGTAGCGGCCTCTTCGATTATCAGAACCGACTGCATCCATGGGTGTACGGTGCACAAGTAGTCGTACTCGCCAACGCCGATATCTACAGTCTCAAGTATATAGACATCTTCGGCGGACATAAGTCCAGAGTTGAACGTCTCGCCCATGTCTGCGGTGCTTGTGACGGTATGAAGCACAATGTCGTCGTTGGTCCACACGACACTGTGCCCTAGCGGCACGACTGCTGTATCTGGATCATAGTCTGGATTGTCTGGCAGATCGGATCCCAAAAGTATGCTGATCGGAAACACCTCGCCCTGTGGTCCCACTGCTTCTGGTTCTACTGCCTCCTCCTCCACAACCACTTCTTGCGGTATCATGTACGTATCGGGACTTACAAAGCCAAAGGAGAACCACATTATAATTCCGGTTGCAGCCGCCATTGCCACTATCGACCCAACGGGCTTCAAATAGACAGGATGCTTCATCGCCAGATATGAGATTATGATGGCCGGAAATGTGATCGCCATGAGTATACCTGCTATGGTAACCGTATAGTTTGAAGTATTCATGGTCATGGCATACATGCCAAAGCCCAGCGCAATTGAAAGTATGACCAGCGTAGTCGCCTTTGCCTTGTTGCTAGTGGATATACCCCCGTCCAGAATTCCTGTAGCCAGAAATATCAGACCCACAAACATGGTAAGTCCGGTCAGGGCGTGCATGCCGTCTATGAATGTGTGTGCAATTTCAGCGTATGATATGGTCAGGCCAGCTAGGCCTATGGCTGTAAGTCCCATGCCGGGCATCATGAGATCCCAGTTACTCATCTAAACCTGCTCAAGACTCTCAATACTTATTCTTTTGGACTCGTTTTGTAGATAGAAATACCATATGAGTACAAAGAGACCGGATTATTGCTATGGGCAGGGCTCACGGGGCCAGACAAAACTAATTGACGCTCTTGTGTTGAACTTTGTAGATGGTTTGAACCACATACAGACAACCGCAACGGATCAATTGAGGTAGATCCCTCGTTTCCACCATGTGCATTGAAGAGTCAACGCAGCTCGCAGCAGCTGGAAAAGTCTTGCCAATTCTTCTAGATTCAGTCGTGCCAAGG
>RKRU01000081.1 GCA_007571225.1 Nitrosopumilaceae archaeon
TGAAATCTAAGTTTAATCCTCATTGTCAAAAAATTTTTCAGTTCTTAGTGACATTTTCTTTTGCTCATCACGACGAACTTCATAGTCACGAAGTGTTACGATAATTACTTTTTACTCATACTTCGCATGTTACAAATCTGAATATATACAAGTCTCACATCAAGAACAATATCATCATTTCAGGCCCACCAAAATGCGATTTAGATGGAAAATACTCCCCCACAAAATTCAACATAAAAGTGACCATCAAAAATCCATGTGGGTTTTATACGCAAACTATATTCCCACGCAAGTTAGGTCACCAATTTGACAGTCGATTTTATGTCACTGACTTAACAATCCCGTTTGTTATTGATCATTTTAAAAGATATCATGCCAAAACCGTGTTGTATAGTTTGATGTGTGGCTGCAGCCTACCATGTGCAGACATACGTGTGTAGACATACGATACATATTGTACAACACATACAAGTACGAACATGGCAATCTGTTGCATCTGTAAGAACCGTGCTGGAACGCTGAAGATCGAGGACGGCAATCCCGACTACTTGGGCAGGCCCATATGCAAGGAGTGCCAAGGGTACAGAAAACTGCTGCAAGAGACCCGCTAGGCCGCCTTGTTCTTTTTGGCCCACTCCTCGTACATGCCAATCAGCTCGTCGACATCGGCGGCGTTCTCAGAGTACGTGACGATCACGCCGAATCCGCCTTTTGCATCATGTCCCCTAGCAAAGTAACCCCAGTATCTGTCTGGAAGTCTGACAAAGTTCTTCGAGTCGTGTGACACGCCTATGAGGTTGTTTCCCAGTACCTCAAGCATCTTCTTTGCATCGGTGGGTTCTATCATGTATGCCATGCGCGCATTCACAATAAAAACTACGTCAAGACAGTCTGCTGGTATTTGTACTAGGCTTTGCGCTGCCCAGATGTTGCAGTCTGGCTGGATTGTATGGGGACCGACCTACGGTGGTGGGATGATCCGTGCGGTTCCACAGGATCTGATCCTAAATACGGCTGATCCGCTAATCGACTGCATACATGTTCTCCTTGAGCCATCTCCGGTGTTTTAAATAGTCCTTGCAGTATTTGGCGACCATGACCCAGAATTTTGTCGAGTGATTCATGTATTTCAGATGACTGATCTCGTGTATAATTACATAGTCGACTACCGGTCCTGGCATCTTAGTCAGGGCTTCGTTCAAACTTATCGTCCCACTGCTGTCACACCTTCCCCAGTACGAGTTAACTGTCTTGATTACTATATCCGACGGCGAAAAACCCATCTTCTTTGCAATGGCTTTTGTCCTTTCGATCAGATCGTCATATGTCCACCTGACTGGCAGTCTCTCTACTGTCTCCTTGACCTTCTGCTTGCGGAGTCTGTCTTCTATCCACTTACGGCGGCTGAATACAAAATCAGCTATATCCTCATCCGTCTCTCCCATGGGCGCACGCACCTCTACAATGCCGTGGGGTTGTATTACTACGGCCGTGGTCTTTCTTCTGTCGTTGCGGATCGTTTCATATTCAAAGGGCAGACTCTTGTGGGCGCCCTCCTGACGGGTGGCCCTTGCCCTGTCTGCTCGTATCTTCAATCTTCTGGCCTTCTGCTTGCGGAGGTTGTCTTCCACCCAACTTCGTTGTTCAAATACAAAATCCTCTATCTCGGCCCTAGTGGCCTGTGTAGGAACCCGTACCTCCACCGAGTCGTCCTGCTGCAAAAATATGCCTATGTTCTTCCTTCTATCGTTTCGGACAACCTTATACTCAAAGGGCAGGCTCCTGCGGGCGTCCTTCTGACTGGCAGTTCTTGCCCTGTCCGTCTGTTTCTTTAGGTTTATGGCCTTCTGCTTGCGGAGGGTGTACTCCACCCACTTACGGTGTCTGAACACAAAATCTTCTATCTCTGCTCTGGTGGCCGTCACCGGCACCCGTACCTCCACAGAGTCGTCTGGCTTCACAAATACTGCCATGTCGCTCCTGCTACCGTTCCGGACGGTCACATACTTGAAGGGCAGGTTTTTGCGTATGCCACCTTTTGCGATGGCCTCTGCTTTGGCTGCCTGTTCCCTTTGGTCTGCAGCCTTTTTCTCGTTGGCGATGTTCTTGATCTGCTCTAGATGTTCAAATAGGAACTTCTTCACATCTGCATCCGTTACCGACTCTGGGGCTCGTACTTCTACCATGCCGTCTGGAAGCAGTTTTGCGAACATGTACTTTCTCCTGCTGTTTCTAACCACCACATACTCAAAGGGCAGTCTTTTGTTGGTTTTTGCCATTGTAGCGGCTTCTTCCCTTCTCTTCTGTTCTGCTGCCTTGTGCTTGCCGATGTAGTCTTCAATATTTTTTTTGTTGTTGGACAGAAAAGTCCAGATTTCAAAATCTGTAGCTGCCTCGGGTACACGTATCTCCATGATGCCATCCGGATTCAGAATTGCATCCATTTTTTTTCTCCTGCTGTTTCTAACCACCACATACTCAAAGGGCAGTCTCCTACGAATGTCTCCTCCTGCTGATGCCCCTGTCCGGCCCGTACTCTTCTTCTTCTTATTCTTCTTAACCTTCTGTCTATTGATATACCTCTCAATCCGCTTTTTATTGGAGAGCAGAAAATCCTCTATATCAGAATCACTAGCCGTCTCGGGCGCCCGTACCTTGACGGCGCCGCTAGACTGCCATGATACTGATATCTTTTCTCTATTTCTCTCCCGGACCGTTACATACTCAAAGGGCAGGCGCAGGCCTGCATCCTCTCCAGGGGCGGCTTCTGGCATTTCTGACCGCCTCCTGGCCTTCTTTTTACGTATATCCTCTGCAATTGATTCTTTATTGGCCAGCAGAAAGTCCCGTATCTCCGAATTGGTAGATGCCGCGGGCACACGTATCTCTACGGTGCCGTCCTGGTTTAATATCGCTGTAATACTCTTCCTTTTACTGCTGCGAACAATCACATACTCAAAGGGCAGGCGCCGGCCTGTATCTCCGCCTGGGAGATACCTTTTCTTGTATGTTCGTTCCTCTACCTTGTGGGCACCTTTTTCTTGAAAATACTTCTCCATCCATTCTAGACGGGTATCTAGCACAAACTCCTGTATCTCTGCATTTGCGGCATCGGTGGGTACCTGTACTGTCATTGTTCCGTCTGGCAGTGTTCCCATGGACATGGTCTTTCTCTCATTGCTTCTGACTATGGTATATTCGCCAAACAGTTGCTTGATGACGCCCCCCTTCTCTTGAACGGCCTCTGCCTCATCTGCATGCATCTTCATACCCTTGAACTGTTATCAGTCCAGCTATCTTTTAATCTATTCATGACTCTCAGAGATGATCTCTGTTGTTACTTCGTCTCTGGTTGTGGGCGGCCTCCTCGTCTCCACTTCTGCGTCTTGTTTTGTATTGTATTGTCTAGCACACTTCGTCTCTGGTTGTGGGCGGCCTCCTCGTCTCCGCCTTGCAGTACTGGCATACCACAACAGAGACTCCTCTCTTTACTGCCTTGGGTTATACATAACGTGTAACTTGCAGGCATCTAGATCTGCCGTTCTTTCTTGCTGCTGTCGTGGTGCTGAATGTAAATAGTCTGATAATGCAACATTATCATATATGTCATATTATATTATCATACTTTACTATTATAAATGTTCACAAGATAATCGAAAGCTAGGTGCTACATCAGTTGCTGGAGTTCCAAAATACGCGTCATGACTGGTCTGTACATGGCATGGACACTGCTTGAGGGCAGCACAAGCTGTGACATGTGGACGGAATTTACGCGCGGCACCTAGTTGTACGTTTTGGATGTACCGGTGCGGTCACCTGTTGTCTTGCTTGTTCTCACACAAGTTCGGCATCATATTTCCAGCCCTTACTATGACCTCTATAAGCTCGGCAAGCTCGGCATTTGATATACGGTACATCATCTTTTTGCCCATACTGCGCGATGTTATGATGCCGCACTCTCTGAGTCTCTTTAGATGGTGGGAGATCAGTGGCTGGTCCTTTTTTATGTGTGTGACAAAATCGTTTACGCACAACTCGTTTTGTGCTTGCAGCATTGAAAGAATGTCGATCCGTGTCTCGTCGCATATGCACCTTAGTATGTTTATGTTACTCATATCAATCTAGATTTATATTAATGAGTATTTATATGATTGTGTGATTGGCGTACTATTCGTATGTGTGGAAAACTCTGCCCGAAGCCAGATGGCAGAGGGGTTCCTCAGAAAGTATGCGCCACATCTGAATGTACAGAGTGCCGGGACCCGGCCCGGCGTGGGGATAAGTCCGAGCGCAGTTGAAGCAATGCGGGAGGTTGGAATAGATATTACAGGACAATATCCAAAACCACTGTCGGATCTGTCGTATGGGGATTCTATGGTGGTCAATATGGGGTGTATGGACGGCGACTCGTGTCCCGGGCTGTTTGTCGACAGTGTAACAGATTGGCAGATCGAGGATCCCCATGGCAGAGGCATCGAAGAGGTACGCCGGATACGGGACCAGATACGGGAGAAGGTAATACTGCTGCAACAAGAACTTGATGCGTGATATGCCATACTCAAACCTGCAGATCTTTGCAGCGGAGCTGGTGGGTACCTTTATTCTAGTTGTTCTGGCCACTGGCAGCATCGTATATGATGCTAGGGCCGGTCATGGATACGGACTTTGGATTGCTGCTGCCGGCCCCTTTTTAGCACTGATTGTAGGCGTATACTCGTTTGGCAGGATATCTCTTGCACACTTTAACCCTGCTGTAACTATGGCGTATTATATTACCGGCCATGCAAGGCGGGCTCAGATTCCATGGTATGTGGCAGCCGAACTGGCAGGTGCACTGCTAGGTTCCCTCTTTGTCATGCTTGTGGTGGGAATTTATGGTGGTAGTGATGACGGTGGCACCAATCTTGGTGCAAACGCGCCAAATCCAGATCTACTGCCCCCTGTCATATTTTTATTCGAGGTGCTTGCATCGGCACTGCTGATGGGTGTAATTCTGGTAGTGGTGTACAAAAGAAAACTGAAAAATTTTAGTGGCGTGGCAATAGGGGGAGTGGTGGCGCTTGACATACTGCTTATTGGTTCAATATCTGGGGCATCGATGAATCCTACAAGATCCCTGGCACCTGCCTTGCTTTCTGGCGCTACAGGTGACTTGTGGCTGTATCTGACCGCCCCATTTGTTGGTACTGCAACAGCTGCCGCGTTGGTGCGGCTCGGGATTGGACGACAGCAGGCATAATGTGGGTAATTGTTTATGTCTCCCACGCCTGAATAACCGATTCTAGGCACAAATTTGGCAAATTGTTTATGCTGGATGTAAACAATTACTCTTCCTCTACTCCTTGGCTTTGTAATTGCGCATATGATCTTCAATCCATTCCTAGTTGCGAACTGCATAATTTTGCATATGCACATAGGTGGCCGATGCTAGTACCGGTATTGTCTCCACCATGCCGTTCGGCCATACCGATGTGCCCATACCGATGTGCCCATACCGATGTGCTCACGTATTTTCTGTAATACACACTGTAGTTTCAGACTATAACATACTCAAGTGGCAGGCGCGCATTGTGAGGTGGCCCCCGTACTGCACGTATACTCCTCTGCTTCTTTGAACTGCTATCTGATTATGCGGTCCTCAATCTGTTTCCGTTCTAGAAATACAAGTTCCAATATCTCTGCATCTGTGGCAGTCGTAGGCGCCCGTACCTCCACCCATGACTCGGGGTAAAAAAATACATCTATGTATTTTCTTTTACTACTTTTAGTTATGATGTAATTAAAGGAGAGGTGCTTGCGGAGATCCCCGTCGGGGACGATTCCTTCCTTCTCCAACTGAAACTGCCTCTCCCTGGCCCTATCCTTGCGGATATAGTCCTCAACCCACTCTTGGTTGTTGTACAGAAACTCTTTCACATCCTCGGCAGTAGACGTCACCGGCGCATGTACCGTTAGGGTGCCGTCTGACTGCAGCGATACGTTTATGCTTTTTAGATTAGCGTTCCACTTTGTGACATACTCAAAGGGCAGTCCACTAGACCCCACGATGTCCGGGGTTGCCCCTGTGCTGTCGTGCATGATTTGATTGGGGTAGCAGTCTGGCTGTCGGTCGTGTGTTTGTATGTTCTTGGCGGCCTCTAAATCGAGCTTCTTTTTCATCTGTGTTGTAGTTCGGACGCCTGACGGCGCCCCAATTCTGTAGGGCTTCTTTAAACGGCGCCCCTTATTCTTCCGTATCATAAGTTTGTATCTGAGCTCTTGCGTCTTTTCTAAATATACCTCAAATACAAACCGCCTTATCCACGCATCTGTGGCCGCTTTGGGTGCCCGTACCTCAATTGTCCAGTCATCCTGCACTACTATGACGGCTGTCTTCCATTTGTTACTTCGGTTTATGGTATATCTTGGGACACCGTCCTCGTCGATAGCTCCTGATATGGCTGTCCTTATTGCCCACATGTTAATGCTTGCGCCTATGACGGGCGGATCGTTCTTGCGTATATACTCTCTTGAAGCGTTTCTCAATCTAGCTTCAGCATTAATGACTCTGGTGTATGGATCGTTCTTGCCCATACTGTTTTTTGCGGCAGCAGCAGCAGTAGCAACGGCAGCGGAAACAGCAGAGGACGCCCCCTTCAACCTAGTCCTCGTCCCTCTCTTCTGATCTCTAGCTAGCCGTCTGCGAACTTTTTTCCTAATCCATTCTTGGTTGCGGGTGATGATGTCTGCTATGGTTGCATCGCTAGTTGCAGGCGGTGCTCTCACCTCCACTCTGCCGTGTGAATGCACTATTATCGTAATTGCGGTTGCTTTGTCGCTATGCTTTACGCTGTAGGGGGTGTCTGTATGTCCAGAACTGTCTTTTGTCATTGTAGTCGTCTTGTCCCCTGTTGGCAGTCTGTACATGTTTTATAATGGATGGATTGAGCAATAAAAAGTTGTATTATGCAAAGTGTGTTGTATCCGTTACAACCTGACTGTGTGACTGCCCGCCAACGCATATGCTCACTGGCACTGCTTGGCGCAAGTCATGCACAAATTCGACACAAGCCGTTCACACCGTCCTGCAGGATCAAAACTCGGTACGAAATCTGGTGTAAGGTCAGCTAAAAATCCGATCCAAAACCCTCGCCCAGACAAACTGCGGTAATCCAGAAATGAGCGATCAGCTGTACAACACACAGCTTCTCTTTACAGTCATTTGGCTAGAAATTAATAGCACGACAATGCATGTATAGTACGTCTAAAAAAAGATTTGAAAAGGCAAAACTTGTAATCCCGTCAGGCGTCACCAGTCCGGTGCGCTACTTTGAGCCGTACCCATTCTTTGTGAAAAAGGCAGACGGCTGTCACATGTGGGATACGCGCTCAAGGAAGCTTGTCGATATGTGCAACGGATACGGTGCCCTACTGTTGGGACACCGCCGCCGCGAGATTATGCGCGCGGTGATAAAACAGATGAAACGCGGAACGATATATTGTGCACCCACCGCGCAGGAGACGGAACTTGCCTGCATGATATCTGAGAATTTCCCCTCGATTGATACGGTCCGCTTTGTAAATACCGGGGGCGAGGCTACAATGACTGCAATCCGGCTTGCACGTGGTTATACAAAAAGAGACAAGATACTAAAGTTCCAGGGGTGCTATCATGGCGCGCACGACGCCGTGTTAGTGGAGGCCGGCTCCGGTGCGGCCCATTATGGCATACCTACATCAGATGGCATACCAGAACAGTCGACTACAAACACACTTGTATCAGAGTACAACGACTATGGGGGTGTGGAACAACTAGTACGGGACAATCCCGACAGCATCGCGTGTGCAATTATAGAACCCGTCATGGCAAACATGGGCTTAATCTTGCCGCAGGACGATTTCTTACAGAGACTTCGAAAGATAACGCGGCAGCACGGTATACTGCTGATATTTGACGAGGTTGTAACCGGATTCCGGGTGTCTTCTGGTGGTGCGCAGTCACACTACAACGTGAGACCCGACATTACGACCTTGGGCAAGGCACTGGGCAACGGGTTTGGTATTGCCGCTGTGGGAGGCGACAGGAAGGTAATGGATCTGCTGGCGCCGGGCGGTCCCGTATATCAGGCAAGCACATTTGCAGGAAACCCCGTGGCCACGAGCGCCGCCATTGCATCGATGAAGGTTATGGGCAGGCTGAAAGAGAAGATGTATACTAGGCTTGAGAGGCTCTGTACCGGACTGGCCCGAATAGTCGGTGACATTGCCACTGACTACGGCATCCCGCACAGGATAAACTCAATTGCTTCTATGATGCAGATATTCTTTACCGATGCCGGCGAGGTGAGGGACCATCGGGGGGCGCTAAAAGCAGATGCTGCAAGATTTCAAATAATGTTCAAAAAACTATTGGAGGAGGGGGTTTTCATAGCCCCGTCTCAGTTCGAGGTGGCATTCTTGTCAAATGCCCATGAGGACCACGACATTGATATGGTGGCTGCGGCGTACGATAAGGGAATCAAGGCCGTAAGAGATGCCCGATGACATCTTCTTCTGCCAAGAAGAGATACGTTGCGGCCGCGCGCGGCAGCCGCCTCTCGCTTGCCCAAGCAGGGCTGGTAATGGAGCAACTCCGCGTCCTGAATCCTAACTGTACATACGAAACGGCTGCTGTAACTACGCGAGGCGACATCGATGAGCGCCCGTTATTTACGATTGATCAGAAGGGGATATTTGCCAAGGAGGTCGACAGGGCCGTGGCAGACGGCGCAGCCGATTTTGCCATACACAGCCTGAAGGATCTCCCAGCAGCAGTTCCTGACGGACTTGTATTAGCATCTGTCCCAAAGAGGGAGCAGCCGGCCGACATTCTAATAACGCAGAACGGCGATACGCTGGAAGGCTTGCCCCGAAACTCCACAATAGGGACAAGCAGCCTTAGGCGTGCGGTTCAGATCTCACGTGCGCGCCCTGATATTATGATAAAGCCGATACGGGGCAACATAGAGACGCGCATACGAAGGGTGGGGTCAGATGTGGACGGCATCGTACTGGCATATGCGGGAGTGGCCCGGCTGGGCCTGAAGATCAGGTACGAGATGCTGCCGCTGCAGAGGTTCGTTCCGTCCCCCGGCCAGGGAGCCCTAGCAGTCGTATGCAGGTCCGACGATCTGGATACCCGGGAGATGCTTGGCAGGCTGGAGGACCGCAATTCAAGGGCCGAGGCGGATGCCGAGCGCGCCCTCTCAGAAACAGTGGGTTCTGGGTGCAGGTTTCCGGTGGGCGCCTTGGCGCGCTGTCATGATGATGATGATGATGATGATGGAACGCTGACTCTGACTGCTGATGCGTTTTCAACTGATGGTAGGGAGGTGGTTACCACGACAGTCACATTGGATGCAGGAGAGTCAGTGGAGGCAGGCAGGCAGGCAGGCAAGGATCTCATCTCAAAGGGCGTCAAAAGACTTGCATTAAATTGGAGGGAGGGGTTATCCGAGTGGAACCGCGCATGACTCTGGGCAAGGTGTATCTGGTGGGGGCGGGTCCGGGCGACCCGAAGTTGATCACGGTACGCGCGGCGGATCTGCTGCGGGAGGCAGATGTGGTACTTTATGATAGGCTGGTCGGAGGGGGGATTTTGGATCTGGCATCCGAGTCTGCTGAAAAGGTATACGTGGGAAGGGCCGTAGGCGATCCCACCGAGCACCAAAATGAGACCAACGATATGATGCTCAGATATGCCCGTACAAAGGAATGTATAGTCAGACTGAAGGGTGGCGATCCCATGATGTTTGGCCGGGGCGGAGAAGAGGCCGAATTCTTGCAAAGACACAACATCAAATATGAGATAGTCCCGGGCATAACGTCTGGGATGGGCTCTGCCACATACTCTGGCATACCACTTACACACAGAAGGTATTCGTCGTCTGTGGTGTTTGTGACCGGACACGAGGATCCAGAAAAGGACGCAGAGGCGGTAAAGTGGAGGCGCCTGGCAGGATCGGTGGATACGATCGTTGTGATGATGGGGCTTTCGAGACTTGATACAATATGCAGCGAGCTTGTAGCAGGCGGTATGGATGCTGATATGCCTGTTGCAGTAATACAGAACGGCACTACACCAGAACACAGGACCATAACGGGAACCCTGTCGGACATTGCCTTGCGGGTGCAAAGGGAAGGCATTAGGCCTCCTGCCAACATAATAATAGGTATGGTGGCTGATCTGGGCAAGACGATGGGGTGGAGATGATAATTATGATGATGATGATTGTGGTGATGATCAGGTGATGATTGTGGCAAATATGATGACAGTGGCAGCGGTGACGTGCTACTGATGTCTGATACTGATGTCGATACTGATACTGATACTGCTACTGCTAGAACGACGGCTACACATCGGAGGACTGTGGCAATAACCCGCTCACCTGAGGATGCGACCGAATTTGTAGAACTGGCCCACAGTTGCGATGTGGATGTACACGCCCTGCCAACAATACAGCTTGTTGGAAAGGGGAATCTAATAGTGGATGAGTTTCTAGATGCAGTCGAGAAGAACTCGCCGGATTATGTAGTGTTTATGAGTTCAAAGGCGGTGCGCCTGCTATTTGATACTGCGCGGAGCATGGGATATGGTGGTTCTGCTGATAATTCTGGGGGCGCGGGTCTGCTTGCAGGCGCAAACGGCCATGATGACCGTATCGGAGCGGACGGCCATGATGACCGTATCGGAGCGGACGGCCATGATGACCGTATCGGCAACTATGGCGTGGGAGGGATACCGGCAACCACATATGACAGGCTGCGCTTATCGATCGCCAACATGACCGTGGTTGCAGTCGGTCCAAAGACACGTCAGGCGCTTGAATGCGAGGGGATAGTAGTAAACGAGATGCCGCCTACAACATACTCCTCTGTGGGAGTGGGCGAACTGTTCACAATGTTGAATGCGGTAGGACGCAGGGTCATAGTACCGCGCAGCGGCGCATCGACACCATTCCTAAGGGAACTACTCTCCAAGATTGGCCTGGATGTAATCGAGGTGTACCTGTACGACGTATGCACGTTTGCGGGCAGTTCGGATGCGGCCGTGTGGAACAACTTTCGCGCGGCTTTTGCCTCAAACGACATAGACGGCATCGTGTTTACTAGCGCATCGTCGGTGCGCGGATTTATAGATATAATGTCCAGAGACTACAAACGCGATGAACTGCTTGCCAGACTTTCTGGTACTATAATAACTGCAATAGGTCCATTTACTGACATCGAACTGAAAAAGGTTGGTATGACAGACAGTATCGTGTCCGGGGTGCATACAGTACCTGGAGCCTTTGAGCGGCTGAGAGAAGAGATGGACAAGAGGCAGCAGCAGCAACAGTAGATCTCAAATCCATATTAACATGGATTTCAATATCGTATTGTGGACTTTCATCCAAAGGACCTGCCCATATACCGGACATACGACATAAGCGACGAGGGGGAGGTCGCACCCGCCGTGGACGAGATGGTGCGGTTGGGATTCAAGGGACGAAAGGAGGGATTCAGGGTGCTCATGCCAAAGAAGGATTCTAAGGCGGCAAAGAGGATCGGATATGCCGTAACCACTGGTGTGACACACGGCCTGCGACAGACAGGCGAGACCCGTAATGTCAAATATTGGACATATCACCACGACCATGACCACTATGCAATTGTACTGATAAGTGGCAGTGCGCTGCAAGACACATAGGGCCGTCCAGTTAGGGGTTCTGCCTACAGGATATTGCTTGACGCATATCAGAATGCTGTGGGGTTGTGTGGGGTGGCAACAACGGCAGCAACAACGGCAACAGCAGCAATGATCAACAAGATAGAACACAACGATATCCACACGGTGGCAACAACGGCAGCAACAACGACAACAGCAGCCGCAACAGTGAGTGACAGCAACAGCGGCAACGGCTACAGCAACAGTGAGTGATAACAACAGCAACAGAGGGTAGACTAACAGACAATGTCCTTCAAATACCGGTACCTGCGGCCTGGCATGCTTGGGCCTAGGTTTTTACGACATCTGCTGGTACCTACGGCCGGACACACGTGACGCCCACATTAGCCGGAATATCTCTTCTCAAATATTCTTGACAGATGTGTCATGCTGGCAAGCACGCCTGCTAGCATCACTCCGAGTATGGCTCCGCCGATGACATCCATCAGATAGTGTTGCATTACGTATATTCTGCTTGCAGATATTAGTACGGGATACAGCATTACAAGATATGCGCCGCGCGGAAAGCGCTCTGAGAGAGCATACCCTAGAATGACTCCGAATATTACGGCCCTTGCAACATGCCCTGACGGATATGATGCGGCAAAACTCCCCTCGCAGAACAGGGCAAACGTGTCGCGGCTTATGTCTATGGGAAATGGCACGCCCTCGTAGTCGTACGCGGGGCCGTCCCTATCCACACCGCATTTTATGTAGCCAGCAAGAAGGGTCGATATTACAATAAGTATCATGAGGGTCACTCCTATGCGCCGCGTCTTTGGGATTATGAGTATTATAATCCCAAACAACAGCATGTTAAAGACATCGCCGGTCTCTGTCACAAACTGCATAATCCAGTCAAGGGCGGGATCCCCTGTACTGTCGTATATGGCTGCCTGCACGGCCTCGTCTATCCCTGCAGTTGCCTGGCCGTACACAAGGGCTGTTACCGTCATGAAGAGCGCAACTAGCAGGACAAAGGAGCGCGACCTCATCTCGAATATCCAGCCCTGCATCACCCCGTGTATGCAGGAAACATCTTATGAATTGTGATTATTGCAGCCGCGCGGGGACACAACTCTAGGTATCCCATACTTGAACGCCCGATTCTGGGTACAGATTGGGTAAACTGTATGCACCAAGCCGTTTACACCAAGCTGTTTACACCAAGCTGTTTACACCAAACTCGGAGTTGTGTGTGGGGGGTTGCTGTCCGTACCTGCAGATCCGTGCCACATACACACCAAAATGTTGTTGGGTAGCTAGCAAAAAGACAGTAGTGCAGGGGACGGCCTACATGTCCGTGCCACATACACACCAAAATGTTGTTGGGTAGCTAGCAAAAAGACAGTAGTACAAGGGACGGCCTACATGTCCGTGCTCGACGCACACCAAAATGTTGTGGTGCGGGCGATGGGATTTGAACCCACGAACTCCTTAGAGACTAGCCCCTCAAGCTAGCGCCTTTGGCCAGGCTGGGCAACGCCCGCAAACTAACTATCTTGCATGGTTTTTATAATCCTTGGTTGTCGCTTACCTTGTGCTCATACCAATCAGGTGTTTTACATGTGGAAACTTGATTGCAGACAAGTTTCAAGAGTACAACGAGATGCAAGAGAGTTCCCAGAGCCAAGAGGAGATACTAGGCTCGCTAGGAGTCGAGAGGTACTGTTGCAGGCGCATGCTGCTGACTACCGTTGAGACTATTCAACAGGTAATTCCATTCTATGAAGCCATACAGAAGAGACGGGTAGATGTCCAGTCCGAGATGAAGTAATGCCGCAGATAACGGCAGTCCAGGGCCGTCTTGTATACAACAGCCGTGGAAGCCCCACAATAGAGGTCGATGTAACGACAGACCGCAGACACGTAGGCAGAGTATCGGCCCCGTCGGGTGCAAGCGTGGGAATGCACGAGGCAATCGGTTTCCCGTCAGGAGGACCGGAGGCCAGTCTACGCATACTTGACGAGAACAAGACCCGCATGGTGGGGATTGACCCCACCGACATTGGGGAAATGCACCACGTACTGCGAGAGATTGATCAGACTCCAAACTATGCCCGGATCGGCGGCAGTCTTGCGTTTGCGCTCAGCATTGCGGCAGCCGAGTCGGCCTCCCTATCCGAAGATCTGCCACTATTTGCATTTCTGAGGTCGCGGCCGCCACTCTCCACGCACGCAACGCAGCCAAAGTTCCCATATCCACTTGGAAACGTACTTGGGGGCGGCGCGCACGCGGGGCCGGGTACGCCAGACATCCAGGAGATCCTCGTATGTCCAAACGGGGCCAAGACCATATCAGATGCGATACAGACAAACCTAGAGGTCCATGCGGAGCTGCGCCGTGTCCTTCAGAGAATCGATCCGGGATTTACCGGTGGAAAGGGCGACGAGGGCGGGTGGGCGCCAAAGCTTGACAACGAGCAGTCGTTGGAGGCCGCGGCAAGGGCCTGCGAGAACCTTGGATTTACACTCGGCAGGGAGGTGTCACTAGGAGTCGACTTTGCCTCGTCTACACAGTGGGATGCAGAAAAGAGGCGGTATGTATACGACAGGGCCGGCTTTGAGAACGACGTAAACGCCCAGCTGGAGTTCGTATCTGATATAATAACACGGTACAAGCTGATATACGCCGAAGATGCGGTACACGAGGAGGCGTTCGAAGAGATGTCATACATCCGGGAGTGCTTCCCAGACGTACTGGTAACGGGAGACGACCTGACGGTCACAAACGCGGGCATCCTGTCCCGGGCAATAGATGCGGAATCGTGCAACGCAGCAATACTAAAGGTAAATCAGGCAGGGGGACTTTACGACGCGCTGGAATTTGCTGACTTGGCTGCTGCAAACGGCATCAAACTTGTCACGTCACACCGCTCCGGTGAGTCTACAGACTCGCACATATCACACATCGGGGTTGCCACGGACTCAAAGATGCTCAAGGTGGGCGTGGTCGGAGGGGAGAGAGTTGCAAAGCTCAACGAACTCTTGCGGCTGCAATCGCTTGATTTAATATGTGGCATGGCGGCGTTGTAGAAATGAGTCAGCAGATTGCAGAAGCCACGGATATCCAAAAGAAGATACTGGCTACCGGAATACGGGTGGGCACGCAGGTAAAGACAAAGTTCATGCACCAGTTCATTACAAAGGCAAACCCAGAGGGCCTCTACATGTTGAACCTAGACATGACGCTGACCCGGATAAGGACTGCGGCCAAGTTCATCAACCGTGTGGGTACCGAAAACATAATTGTATGCTCTGCAAAGCAGTATGCCATAACACCCATTGAAAAGTTCTGTGAAAAGATGGATGCCAAGATGTTGGTGGGAAGATTCATGCCGGGTACGCTTACAAACCCATCCCTACCTTACTATATAGAACCCAAGCTTGTACTGATATCTGATCCGCAGATGGACGAGCAGGCCATAACCGAGGCCACCAATGCTGGAATACCAGTAATCGGGATTGCAAACACGGACAACATCACATCCAACCTAGATGTAATAATACCTGCGAACAACCGAGGGCGCAAGGCGCTTGCTACGGTATACTGGCTTTTGGTGCGCCAGATAATGATAGAGCGCGGCCAGCTTGGTGAGACGGACCCACTCGGATTTGAGATCGACGACTTTGAGACGAAGATCAACGAAGAAGACAACGAGTGAATAAACCGTATCGTTATTAGTGACTGGATACATGTACGTATGAGGTCCGCCATGCACGACATCCCGACACATGGGGAGACGGTCACATCGTCTGCCCCGGGCAAGATAATACTCTTTGGAGAACACTTTATCGTACATGGGACAGACGCGATACTGTGCGCCATAGACCGGCACGTATATGTAACCGCCGCAAAGACAGAATCTGGCATACACATAACGTCCGATGTGGGAGAGCTCAAGACCAGTACGATAACTGAGGATGCGCCCACAACTGCGCTGATGCCACTGCATCACCTAGCAAGGGCTGCCGCGCGAAGGGCGGGCTATTCGGGAGGAATCACGCTGCAGGTAAGATCCGAGATTCCCCCGGGTGCGGGACTGGGCTCCTCGTCTGCCTGCTGCGCTGCGGCCGCATCTGCCGTGCTCGGACTGCTCGGACTGGATGTGTCGGATACTGCCATAATGGATGCGGCCCTTGATGCCGAAAGGACAATACATCCGAACTTGTCTGGAGCCGATACTACCGCATCCCTTTATGGCGGAATATTTTTGTACAACCGGGGTGTGGGATATATAGGGCTGGAACCGCACAGGGCGGACAGGTTCGGACTTGTCGTCTCAAATTCTGGCACGGCACATGATACGGACAGCATGGTGCGCCGTGTGCAGAGGTTCCGTGATAACCACGTAGCCATATTCTCAAGATTGCGTAAAGGCGAGCGCGAGCTAATCCAGCGGGCAGTGGAGATCCTCTCGGATCTCGAGGCGGGTGCGGCTGCCGAGTCGCTTGGCAGATTGGCCGCCATAAACCAGTCATACTTGCGCAAGATCGGAGTCTCCAGTCCAGAACTGGACCGGTTGGTAGATGCGATGCAGAAGATTACATACGGCGCAAAGATTACTGGCGCTGGGGGAGGGGGCTGCGTGGTGGCATTCGCAGATGCTGGCTCCGTACGGGGCATAGTGACCGCTCTGCAGAAGATGGGGTATAGGGACTCTTTTGCAGTGGGGATTGATGAGGAGGGTTTGGTGCTGTCTTGCTAGCCCCATTTTTCCTAGATTTCTATGGTTCAGTAGACTC
>RKRU01000155.1 GCA_007571225.1 Nitrosopumilaceae archaeon
GGTCAATCCAGGTAAGACACATAAACCTGCCCTGCCTACAATCAGTGTAGCCGTCCCGCATGTGCTTGCTGCAACGGAACTTTTATGCTTTTACTACGGATTTAGCAGATCGTTTACGCCCAACCCGAACATTTGAACTGATCGACTTGACCGGCCTATACCTACTTGGAGAACATTTGAATCCAGACAGTATGTCTGCACTGCCACATTATAGTCTACAGACTGCCAGAGACAGATGCGCAGCATTCCCTACAGTCTACATATAATCACGCGTACTGCAGCTTGCCCTTGATATCCCATATCACCTCTCTGCCCCACTGCTCCTGCATTCTGGGTACTGCTACACGTGTACTGCCACTCTCATCTCGGGTCGCTGATTGTACATGGCAATTCGAATTCCGGCCTCTCTTACGGTGTCGTCTCATATACGGAACCCGGCGCACTAGCCGGATGTCTGTACTGGTGCAGGTATTGGTCCTTTGACTGTCTACATGCGGCCGTATCCTGTTAGGGCTCGCCAGTATCTGTGGCATTCTTTTCTTTCCTTTATGGTGGGATTTGTTGAGCCCTCCAGGGCCTCCCCATGCCGGTCCCATATAGTCTGCTCTCCCCACATCTCAAGCGTCACCCGTCCTCCTTCTACAGGTATCCAGAGGATTGTACAAGAAACTCTCCAGACCGGGGGCCTTTAAAATTAATCTTATTGTTAACTATTTTTTACAAACCCAGACTAAATACAAGTACCAAACAGTAGTAGTTAATGGGTCAAGCTTACTGCGTAAAATGCAGAGCCAAACAGGAGATCAAAAATCTCCAAGAAACTATGATGAAGAATGGCCGCCCAGCCGCCAGGGGCACCTGTCCGGTATGCAGAACAGTTGTCTATAGAATTGGCAAACTCTAAGGTTCAACTCACCCCACATTATTTTTTTCAAAACCAATATAGCAGATGATATGGCCGTTCTGTCATGACAACAGATTCTGGGAGGGCCAGGTATGAATCGCTTCTAAAAAGAATAGAGGACAGACTTGGGGAGAGTGTAGAGGACAAAAAGTCAGCTAGGTTTGAGCTCCCCGTAGTGGATGTCATGTGGGAGGGCCAGAAGACATTTCTGCGCAACTTTTCTGAGTTTCCAAAAATCCTGCGTCGCGACCCCGACAAGGTTCTACAGTACCTCTCAAAGGAGTTTGCCGTACCCGCCGAAAAGATCGGTGACAAGGCGATGTTTATAGGACGCAGAGCTCCTGACGACTTTACGCGACTCTTCCAGATTTATGTAAAGGATTACCTAGAATGTCCCACCTGCGGAAGCCCAGACACTAAGACCAACAGGGAGAATAGGATATCGTTTCTCATATGTGAGGCGTGTGGCGCAAAATCAACTCTAAAGGGCAAATACGCGTGATGTCCACGACTGCTACAAGTACCTTCTCGGCGCACACATCAGATTATCGCGAGGGCGTCATGCTCAACATATGTGATCTGGACATTTTGGGAAAGAAGATAGTAGAAGACAAACAGAGTATGGACATAAGTGTGGAGTATTATGGTGGAAATATTGTATGCAGAGAGGAGGCATCAAGGTTGCTGGCAGAAGCTACAATCATAAACATGGCAGGTAAAAATATCGTTTCACTTGCAGTGGAACTGGGGCTGGGCTCAATGGACGGTGCCCGGATCATATCGGGCGTTCCGTTTATGATAGTATTCAACATGTAGCTGGAACACTACGCAGAAATACGGCCTACGTAGGGGTATTATCCATGTGGCGTTCCCTCATTGGTTCTAGTATGCTTTTTGACATATCATTATTAGAAAATACATCATCGTCAACATTCATTGCTGTGTCTTACCCTTCTCTCTTCCCTCTGCCTCTCCCCCCCCCCCACAATATGCCACTGCCACGTACCGTCAGATCTGCAAGCCGCGTAGCAGCCAGAATCCGGTTTGATAAGTTATAAACTCCAAGCACGACAAAAGGCCAATGGCATCCAGAAAGGGCATCATCATTACAGCCATAATTCTGGCCGGCATAACAGCAACAAGCTTTCTAGCATGGCTACCAGACACGGGTACAAACGAGGCCACGTTTGTCATAAAGGATCACAAAAAATACCTTGACGATGTAAAAAACATAAGCGAAGTGCTTGACGAATCGGTTGCAATCGAATTTGAGAGGATGCTGAGTAGTGATATTACACCTGCCGAGTATATGCGTGGAACCGAGACCGTGTCAGTCCAGATCACATCCATTATAAGTGAGTTTATTACGTCAAAACCCCCCAAAGAATGGCAGGAGAGTTATATCATGTACGGGGAGGCGCTCAAGGCCTTCAACTCCTACGTGGCAGAGACAGAGGCGCTAGCAGGAATTATGGAGAGTAATAATGAGATTACCACCAAACAGATGCAGGCATCACTTGAGAGAATAGATGTGCTAAAATCCACATACGAGAATCACAAGATACTGTCAGACATGGCAAGACCGCCACCATAGGCTGCATCCACATCACACTGCAATTACAAACAACGGCCCGTTCTGTCATGTCGTGCCATATTGGATTTGCCGGTAGTCCCTGCACGTAGTGACAGTCTGGGCCTGCACATATCATTATGCCTGTTGCACAGTTGGCGCATGATACGACGGGCCTGCTCCCAAAACCGCCCGGTTTCGTGCTTGTTGCGCCTTGTCTACTGCACTCAAAAAATTGATCGAGTTTTTGCTCCCAAAACCGCCCGGTTTCGTGCTTGTTGTACCTAGAGGAGTAACCGTTTACATCCCCCACGCCTGAATGTAACTATTTACATTCCCCCCCCCCACGCTGAAATGACCTATTCTAGGCACAAATTTGGCAAATCGTCTACACTAGACGTAAACAGTTACCACGAATTCACAAGTACCAGACAACCCTACATGACATACTCTAGTTTGAAATTGTTAAAAAGTATGTACGACAAATAGGGCCATGTCCCAAAGCAAGAGGAGAATAGAACACGATGTCAACGCATCTACTGCAAACAAGCTGCTCGTAATCTGTGTCGATCGCGATGATGACGTAGGGGAAAAGACTGGAATCGCAACGCCGGTAATAGGCAGGGACTCCTGCATAGAAGCAGCGCAAAGGTTGGCGCTTGAAGATCCCGAAGATGCAGACTCCAATGCCATATTTGCAGCCATAAAGACCTACGAGGACTTGGTAAGTAAGGGATACACGGCTGAGATAATTACAGTAGCCGGAGTACATAACCGCGGCATACAGGCAGACGAGAAGATACTCCGCGAGATCAATCAGGTACTGGAGATGTTTTCGGCAAACGGGGCAGTAATAGTATCTGACGGGGAAGATGACGAGAGCGTCATACCCGTAATACAAAATGCGATTCCGGTGGTATCGGTCCAGCGTGTTGTAATGAAGGTCAGCAGAAGTGTAGAATACTCGTATGCGGTATTGAGTAAATATCTGAAGACCGTTGTGTATGATCCAAGATACTCAAAATTCTTCCTAGGAGTACCAGGAATACTCATGCTTATAGCAGGAATAGCCATAGTCTTGGATTTGACTGAGATCATACTTGCAGCGATCATTAGTATTCTAGGCGGGGCGTTTGTCATAAGGGCATTTGATATTGACAGGGCCTGGTCAAGATGGTCCAAACCCACACCCATGGGATTTGTACGTATGTTTACCATGGTGACAGGCGTGCTGCTCATATTGTCCTCCATTCCCGCTGGGATCAGCATCATGGAGCCCACACTGTTTGATGCAAACGGTGACATAATGGCGAACATATTGGATACAAAGATAATAGGCCAGTTCATAGCCAACGCCCTGCCCATACTGTGGATAGGCATGGGAGCCATATTTGCAGGGACGCTTCTCAGCAACCTCATAGGGGGCGTCCCGAGGCAGATAAGCGACATACTGCGAATTGTCGTACTTGTGGCCCTGTACCCCACGGTACACCAGTTTACAAACATCATGATATACGACGAGAGTCAGTTTACGCTGGTCCCGCCACTAGTGGGAGGCTTGGCGGCCACATTGATCATAACCACCATACTCTTCAAAAAGTACAAGAAGCGCAAGGACCAAGAGATGATATCCGACTAGCCACACTGGGAGGTAGGAGATGTCTGGTGCGGACTGCTTGGAGCAGATGTCTGGTGCGGATACAGTAAACGGCATGCCTGTTGCTGAGGCTGCTTGGTACATACAGTTGGTGTAGACGGTTTGGTGTAGACGGTTTGGTGTATCTGTATTAGTCAGACGTACCGGCATGTCATGTCTGGAGGCTGCCGATGCCGCAGTCTCCGGCAGTAGCGCCATACCAGCCGTACCACGAGGATGTACCACGGCTCCCCATATAATGAAAAGATCATCTGGCCCACGCACAGTACAAGCAGGCTCACGCACAGTACAAGCAGGCTCACGCACAGTACAAGCAGTCACAAGCCAAGTCACAAATCAAGTCCGCCTGGCAGAGCAACGGTCATCTCAGAAACTTGGCGATCACCATTTCATGATCCTTGTCGTATGGGGCCAAGTTTATGGACTGGAGTATCTCAAATTCTTCGGCAAGCTTGTCAGTCTCCTGCCGGACTACTGTACGGGGGTCCTTTACGGTATTTATGCTCCGCGTCTTGATCACCAAAAATAGAATTCCGTCCCTCCCTAGAAACATCCTGCAGTTGTCAATTGCAATC
>RKRU01000162.1 GCA_007571225.1 Nitrosopumilaceae archaeon
TTTTTAAACCAACCTAATCTGCAAGATTTGGTCGTACACGTGCCGAGAATATGATTTTGTCCGAATTCTGGTACGCTGGTGGCAAGCCACATTTTATCTACTGCCTGCAGTACCGCCGTATGGTAATGGCTGCATCACTTTTGTATACTGCTCCTGCTTGCCTGCCCTGCCCTAGGCTTGGTAGTCCATGCATTCTGTGTATGGTGGCACCACCGCAGATGCCAGACCCAATCAGTCTTCAAGATGTCCTTTGGGCCCGCCGTCCCCATATATGACCGGTCCTGCCCGTCGTGGCGCCGACAGCATGTCCCGAATCTGCTTTAATATTCTTGCAGTGGCCCCCCATACTATATTGTTCTCATGCCTGAAGGTGTACATTCCCATTACTGCATTGTGTTGGGGATCCGTATCTGCTGCCATGGTATCGAGTAATTCGGCCAGTGGAATCCTTAGTATGCGTTCCACCTCTCGGTTTGGCCGGAGGTCTGGTATGTCATCTACAATAGCGACAAACGGCATGATTACAAACTCCGTACTCTGCGTAGTTACGGCATTCAGGCTACCCACTACTACGTCACGCCCAAGATGCAGTCCTATCTCCTCTCTTGTCTCGCGCAAGGCCGTGTGAAGCATGTCTGTGTCACTTGATTCCACACTTCCACCCGGAAAGGAGATCTCGCCTGCGTGTACTCTGAGGTACGGCGGTTTTAGGGTCATTATTATTGTGGGGGGATTGCCATATACGACGACTAGTACGGCTGCGCGGCTGTAGCCTGCGTCGGTTCCTAGAAGGTCCGTTGCACCTGATGTAGCAGCAAAGGCGGCGCGCAGCATCTGCTGCGTCAGAGTGGTTTTGGAGTCCAATATGTTCAAAGATTTTAAGATGGGATAAAAGAGTCATTGTAATGACCATCCGTTACGAGTCCAACCCACCAAAGACTGACTGCGATACGGATGTTGACTGGGCGATTGCACGTATGTATGACCGGATTGCACGCGTGTCAGACAAGTGTGATGGCATACACATAACCGAGAATGTCCTAGGGTACGAGCGCGTCTCGCCTATAACAATCGGACAGAGGATCAAAAGACTCAGACCAAAGATTCCCGTAACGGTCAGTCTCCGGGTCAGGGACAAGACTGCCCGCGAGATATCTGACTTTGCAGACAAGTGCATAGCGTCGAGGTTCTCGGGGATACTGGTGCTGCAAGGTGACAGGCTGCGCGACGGCAGGCCCGACACGAACCAGACGGCAAGCGAGGTGGTCGCCAGATTCAGAGAGGCGGGACTGGATTCTCGAATTGATCTGTACATGGCAATTACAAACGCACCGAGCAGACTACAGATTCACAAAAAGATCGCGGCGGGGCCAAAAGGCTTCTTTACGCAGGTGGTTCAGACAGTCAGGCAGGTGGAGGAACTTGCGGCCCGTCTGAACGGCTTTAAGATAATCCCTATCGTACTATACCCGTCTGCAAGGAACAGGCGATCCGCGGAGTTTCTGGGTATTGACATGAACGTATACGGGGATGACTTTGAGCAGTTTGTGAGTCGCATACACGACATTACAGGCGATATCCTGATTACGTCGCCAAATGACTTTGCCGGAATTTACTCCTTTCTTGACGGGTTTAGTAGTAGCACGAAGGAATTCACAGCATAAAGTATCTCGAGTCTGGATGGTGTACCACTATTGCAGCCGTGGACTGGTCTGGTACTATCTGTCCGGACTCAGTTAGTCTCATACCTGACTTCTCTGGACTCAAAAGCCTCCATACCGCAGCATGCTGGGATATGTCGGGGCAGCTTGCATAGCCCCAGCTGTACCTGAGCCCCCCATGTACGATGCCCATCTCGGACTTTATCCTTTGGTTTGTCCATTCTGCTAGTGCCTCTGATGCCTCCACTGCAAGCCCGTGGAGGTAGTAGGCGTCTGTGTACGCGTCCTGCCCGTACCATGATTTTGTAATTTTTGCAACCCGGGAGCCCACGGTCACCGCTTGGAATGCCGCAATGTCACCGGCGGCGTCAAAATAGTCTGCAAGGCATATGCGCCCCTCCCTGCCTGAGCGCGGAAACTCAAAGTCGACCGTGCCGCCCCGTCCGTCCTCCACCTTTAGTGTCTGTCCGCTGCTGCGGCACTTGAAGAAACCATACACCACCTGCGGCGAGAAGAGGCCTTCGTCTGCAATGCGCCCTTTCCATTCCTCAAAGAGGCGTTTATGATCATCTTCTGATGCCCTGCCGGCCCTGCCGCGTACTCCCCAGGAGAGCTTGAGTAGCGATCTCTTGTCAAGTAGGTCCCATACCTCAGTCATGGGTATCTCAGAAGATAGACGTATCGGGGTTCCAAGGTTTGTAGCTACAATGCTACTGCTAGATGCCCCAAGGCGTACTGGCCTTATGCCGCTTGCCAGAAGACCTTTGCTGCTTGGCGTGCCAGATCCCTGCTGTACTGTAGGCTGTCGTTGTAGTACAGAATCTGCGGGGCCGGCGGCCCCAGTACTGGATCTGGACTTTTGTCTCTCGTCCCAGTCCACTATCTTCTTCTTCCATGCTGCAAGCAGTTCGGGTCTTTTGGACGGCTCAGTCAGCGCATCCATTACCTTCAGGCCGTCAAACATGGTGTTGCAGTAAAAGACGCCGGGCTCGTATACTGTGCCGCTCCCGCCTTGCAGTGCAATGCGGTTTATGTAGCCGCTGTTTATGGCGGCGCCGCCGCACAGGACCGGAATGTTGATACCGTTTGTCTGCGCGTAATCGACGAAGATCTGCATCTGCTTTGATGTGGATACGAGCAGTGCGGACAGGCCCACGGCGTCAGGCGACACCTCCCTTATCTTCTCCACAAAGTGCTGCAGCGGGACCTGCTTGCCAAGGTCGTGCACGGTATAGCCGTTGTTTTGAAATATGGTCTTTACTAGATTTTTTCCTATGTCGTGCACGTCACCGTACACCGTACCTAGTACGAGGACGCCCTTGCTTGTTCCCTCCTCCTTTACCAGATATTTCTCCAGTTCGCTTACTGCTGCCTTCATGCACTCTGCAGACTTTAGTACAAAGGGTAGTATCAGCTCCCCCGCACCAAACTTGTCCCCCACCTCCTTCATGGCGGGCAGGAGACTCGTGTTGAGTACGTGTATGGCCGCATCATGTGTCTTTTTTGGTGGGGCGTCAATTGAGGGTCGTCCGCTTGCATCCTGTAGTATGTGCGGCTCCAGACCTGCCTCCTTGGCTATGGCCAGAACAACGTCATCTTGTATGCCGTTTGCAAGCCTGTTTACAATCCTAAAGTTTGCCCGTTTTGACGGCGGCCACGATGCATCCATGCCCGTATTTGGGGATGGGGCAGCCCCGCTACTACTGCCGCCTTTGGCATCTGTGGTACCATCAAAACCGGAGATCAGTCTTGGAAGGGCGTCTTGTGAGGTATCATATATGAGGTCCTCGGCAAGCTTGCGCTCTGTACTGTTGATCTCGGCATACGGAACTATCTCCTTGGCGTTTACAATTGCAGCATCAAGGCCTGACTTTATGGCATGATACAGGAATACCGAGTTCAGTATGCGCCGCGCCTGCGGCGTAAGGCCAAAGCTGATGTTGCTGAGTCCGAGCACGGTAAAGGAGTCGGGAAACTCTTCTTTGACCATCTTAATTCCGTTTAGCGTCTCTATTCCAGACCTGCGGTACTCGTTCTCGCCTGTGGCAAGCGTAAACGTCAGGACATCAAAGATGTACTGCTCGGGCCGCAGTCCGTACTTTTTGCCACTCTCAAATAAGAGTCTGGCAGTGTCAAGCTTCTGCCTAGCAGTCTTTGCCATTCCGTCAGGCCCTATACAGAGTGCTATGGCGGGCGTGCCGTATTCGGCCATTATGGGGGCCAGGCCTGCAAAGCGCGATCCGTCGCCCTCTAGGTTTATCGAGTTGATTATGGGCCTGCCTGGAATCTGGCGGATTGCGGCCCGAATGACATTGACATCAGTCGAGTCTACCACCAGCGGTGCCTCCACCTCCAGACTCAATCTCTTTACAAGGTTTGTCATGAACTCAAGCTCGTCTGATCTCTCGGTGGTCGCAACACAGACATCAAGGCAGTGCGCCCCGTCCTCTGTCTGGGTGCGCCCAAGATCCACCAACCCGTCGTAATCGTCGCCTAGGACCAGCCGCTTTGCCCTGCGCGACCCTTGCGTGTTGAGCCTCTCGCCTATTATCATGGGGGGTGGGATCTGCCTTAGATCTACTGCCTTTAGTGCGGAGCTTACGCGCGGCGTGGTGGTCATGAATTAATTCATTATCCGGTGAATATTTAGCCATTGGTCTGGGCCTTCCATTCATACTCCATGTCCACGCCCCTCCATCCCGCCACACACGGCTGTGGCATCATGCCTGTCTGTGGGTAGTTGCATGACGACTGCCTGCCCTGTAGTAGTAGTAGTAGTAGTAGTAGTAGTAGTATAGTGATCCTCGCTAAATTTTATATATAAAAAATGAACTCTTACCCCGGCGGCGGTTGTGCGGAGATTGGAGGGGAAAAATCGCACATGGAGAGAGCGCGCAGGATGGTTGCAGGGCCGCAAGCACCGCGATCTGTACGGATGTGCATATGTTTGTAAATATCATGAGTAAACTACCTCACTGCTGTGTGCACCACCGGCACACACGGTGTTTTACGTCAGATAATCGTATAGTGAATTGATCAAAAAA
>RKRU01000164.1 GCA_007571225.1 Nitrosopumilaceae archaeon
GTCCTTACACTGCGCATAAAGTAGGCCTGCCGGCAGCGGCCGGACAGCATCATATCATGCAGGCTGCTACGGCACACAGATACGGCTGCCACGATATCCGTCCCTTTCACATCAAAAAATTACTACCACCGTACACATGTGGTATGCCAGATCTGCCCAAACTCGAAACTGCAGCAGGTCATCGGGCATGTACGGACTTAAAGCAGCTACGAACTACGGACATGTACAACAGGACTATAGTCAACACATGTACATGCAGGCATCTTTACACCCCTTACCATGTTCGGTCTTTTTGACATAATACAATCTGGCATGCAGTAAACAAAACAAGTATCTGCTCTTGCCAGCAGATGTTGAAAGCCACAGAAAGGGTCTTTCTGATTGTTAATCTTTATTCTTTGGTATGGGTCGCAGGTGCGTGTGCTCTCCGCGGGTTTTGGTATGCTTCTTTGACGTGATGCGACTGGAAAGCATTCAGTTGTCAGTGGATTGCCGCGCCACGCGTGTTCAGAGGCTCTTTGCAAGCTCCAGCTTTTGTGGCAGGTACTTGTCTGTAATGTTTGTCAACCCATACTTTGAAAATGCCTCGAGCTCTGCCTTGCGTTTGAGGCGCAAGAATACGTCAAGCTCCTTCCTCCATATTCCATAAGAGTACCGCGGATCGTTCTTGAGGTCATGACATCGTTTTATGTCCGATTCGGTCATCGGAATGGTCGGTAGATCATACTTTTCTATGTCCGTGGCCCACACCCCGACCCATTTTGCATCGGGAACGGTCAGCTCCCTGAGATGGGCCGCATTTGCAGAGCCGGACTTTATCACCATGGCTATGTGCTCGCCGTACACGTCACCGTCAGTCAGTATTATAACCGGAAGTCCCAGCTCTTCATGAAGCCTCTTGAGCAGGGTGCGGGTGGAGCGCGGCGCCTGTCCGCCCGTATTTACTATTATGGACTTGAACTTTTTGTCTATCTGCTCCTCTACAAACCTAGTAAAGAGTCCGCCTTTTTCAATTGCAATTACGATCTCGGCGCTCGTCCCCGCCAGTTCTGCAGTGGTGAGGCTGGGCCCTATTGAGTATCCGTCGGGGTGGTTTGAGAGATTCATCGTCTTTCCCTCGTATCCCGGTATGGTATACTCTACATCTAGGTCACCGAATATCGTACTGCGCTCTTCTGGAAATATGTGAAAGTCCTCCCGCGGTCGGGAGGTTATGGCCTCCAAGTCCACTATTATATTGTCTGACTCTGCTTGGTTGTCAAACTCGATTGCAAACGCTTGCGACGAATAGTATACGTCCCTAAGCGTGGAAGACTTTTTCTCTTGGGTAAGCCGGTTTGCAAAGAACGTAAGCCACATCAGTTGTGTAAAGGAGCGCAGCTGGGCCGAGTTTCTAGAACTTCGCAGCGATGTCGCGTTGCCCAGTATATACTGACGGATCTCGTCGTCAAATACTATGTTGCCAACTGACCTGCTTGGTATCGAAAACTTTGGAAAGCGGCCGGCATCCAGATCCTCGTATATGCGGGAGCCGTGTTCCTTGAGGTTCCCTAGTATCTCCTCCTGCTTTATTCTTGCCTTTGTAACCGCATCCACGGCGCCCTTTTTCTTTGTCACAGTAGTCTTTTTCCGCTCTGTATCTGCGCTAGTATTTGCCGGGCTTGCAGTCTCGCGTTTTTTGCTGTTGCTGCGACTACTGCTGCTGATACGGCTGTTGTTGCGGCGGCGGCTGTTGTTGCGGCTGCCACCATCGGCCGCACCCGTCTTTTTTGCCATCTACAGCGACGACCTCCTTTTGGCCTTTTTGGTGGCAGGTGTAGAAGACCCAGCAGAGTCCCCCATAGTAGAAGTACGATTTCTCTTTCTTGCAGGACGGCGCCCTGTAGGCGACGCAGTATCGTCTACTGTCTTCATTCCCGTACTATCTTCTGCCTGCCCCCCGTCTGTAGCAGCAGGCGCGCCGTCTGCATCCGCACCACCGGTTGTTGTTGCTGCTGTTGCTGCTGCTGCCGGACCGGACTCTGCCACATCGTCTGTAGTGACAGCACTATTGTCACCCACACCTTTGTCTCTGCGGGCACCGGTCCTTGCAGCCGGTGTTGAATCCTTGCCATCACCAGATACCGCAGTAGATTTACTACTCTCAATCATCTTTTCATAGTCAGGTTCTGACTCTTTTCCAGCCAGTTCGGTGCAGAACCTAGCCACAAGAGGCATGTACTTTGCATACAGGTTGGCGCGCTTGCGGGCGGCCTCCGCCTGCCCCCTCTTTGACATGTATCCTGCAAGCTTGCGTGACAGGTACTGCAGTGCAAGGCGCAGCTCGTGCTCCAGTTCGGGCCTGTCTGCCACGTTCTCCTTTCCCGCAGTCTTGTACGGAACGCGCGTGGAGCATATGTGCGACACTATGACAAACGGGGGGTCCCCCTTTATCTTGTAACGGGTCCAGTCCATGTCGTTTATCACCTTGAGCACCACATCGCTCCCCTCATCATACAGCAACGGAATACGGTTTGCAAATCTGTACACATGCGGGCCTCCAGTGGCTATGTCGCCCCCGTACGCAATTCCCATCTCCACTATAAATGGAAAACCAGAGTACGCAGATGCAGACCGCTGTACGACAGAGGCAAAGTCTGGGTTGAAGAACTTTCTGATTCCCTTGTCAAGCGGTTCTGCGCCGAGCGGGGCTAGGCAGCTGGAGTCTGGCACCAGAAACGAGTCATACTTTTGAAGGGAGTTGCTTAGACTCACAAGCTCCTCGTTTGTCATCGTGCCCATGCGCTTTTCGGGCTTGAATCCAGCAAACTTGGCAAACTTTACTGCAGTACTCGAACCCACGCGCTGGAACCTCTTTGTCAAGAACGTCACAAGCGTCTCGCCTTGGACCGTATTTGCAAGCTGTCTGTAGTAGGGGCTCGTACGATCCATCTTGACTGACTTTGACTCAGAATCACCAAAGTCCGTATACGTGAGGACACCGTTTGCCGTATCCACATCATCTATGCGCACCTTGTTTATATGATCAAATCCCACCTCCAGATAAGACATTATAGCAAGTATGATCCTCACCTGCCTAGTAAGATTCTTCCACTTTTTGGCGGTGCGGTCCATTATGGTCTTAAAGCTAACATCCCTCTTCTTTATGACAAGCTCCTTACGGATCTTTTCTATCATGGCGTCGTTTACGACGGGTATGTCAAACTGTGACTCGACTATCATTCTGCGTATGCGCTCAACATCTACGCCGTGCGGATGGGGGCGCATTATGGTCGGGGGGGACGGGATGTCCTTTACAAATCTGGTATGGTGAAACTGTTGTCCCTTTGGATCGTCGAATCGTAGCGTGGCGTACGGCGTGATGAGCGAGGTCTTGTACACATAGTCCCTTATCTTGGCCCCTGCCTTTGAGTAGTCGCCCTCAAGACATATGCTTACGGAGAGGCCCTTTTTGGTTGTCTTGCGCGTCTCGTGTTTTACTATTATGGGCTTGTTCTTCTGTATGTCAAGGAGTATCTCAAAAAGGTCCTGCGTCTTGCCGTTTACCGAGCTGTGTACCTTGACTGGAGTGTTAGTTGTAATCTGCCCGTACAGTATTGCCATAGTGGCCCCTAGGCCGAACATGCCGCGCGCCTGCTTTAGTCCGAACTTTGATCCATACAGTACGGTCCCAAATGCAAGCGGTATGTGCTTTGCATCCACGCCCGGACCGTTGTCCTCGATGGTCAGAATGTAGTGCCGTGGGTCGGGCTTCTCTGGATCTACTGCCTTGATTGACATACGGACATCTGGAAGTATCCCCTTTTGATCACAGGCATCTAGCGAGTTTTCCACAAACTCCCTGACTGCCGTGTACAGCGACCGCGTGGGGTTGCTGAATCCTGCAAGATCCCTGTTGCTGTAAAAGAACTCGCTGGGGGATATCTGGTTAAACTTTTCCTTAATCTGGACCATGCCGACTTTCTTCCCACAATATCATTTTCTCCGACTTTTTGCGCCGGTTGGCCGACTCCAGCTTCTCGTATACAGCCCCATGCATGCCTCCTCCTAGTATGGCAGATACGGCATCCACGGTGCGGCGCAGGCTGCCTGCTGAGCCTATGACGGATACAGTCTTGCCGTATACGGATATTCTAGTGCCGCTCAGCTGTTCCATGTTCCTTCTTGCTCTCCCATTCTCACCGATGACCCGGCTTTTTATCCTTTCAATGTTAGAGCGCGACTTGCCGGCAAACTCGGCAAGATTAATTACGTGAAGGGCGTAATCCTCGCGGAGAAGCATCATGGCAGTATCCGGCGCAAATCCTCTGCCTACTGCAGTCACGATCTGGACTGCCTGTAGTGGCTTGAGGGACTCGTCTACCGCATCGCCCTCGGACCTTATCAGAACCTCGCCCGTGGAGCCATCGATATCTAGCGTGACGCCGCACCGACGCTCGACTGCCATCTTTGCAGAACCGCGCCTGCCTATCAAGACTCCTATCCTGTCATGTGGTATGCGGACCATCTTTTCAAATATCACGGTACCGCAAAACCCCCAAGGACGCGGTCAGGATCCTCCACTTCAACTCCCCTCTTTTTAAAGAACCTTGTAATGTTGTTAATATCTCTTTGAAGCAGAGCGCGTGAATTT
>RKRU01000123.1 GCA_007571225.1 Nitrosopumilaceae archaeon
ACAATGACGGTTATGATTATGACAGTTACGTCCCAAAGGAGTGGACCATCCACAATGATGTATGGACGATTACATGTGGAGACCAGTCGGTACCGTGCATCATGCTAGATGACTCCGTATATGACTGGTTTGTGCAGCGGTTTTCTGCACGACACAACATAGCCGATATTACACTGAACGTCTTTGATGACATGTGTGGCCATGTCTTTGTGGAGATAAAGCTAGAGTTTCCCGCTACAACAGACGACAGAGATGATGCGGGGGTAGAGGTGTTTATGATAGACGCTAGACGTCATGTAAAGTTCTTTGAGGATATGGTTGCAAGCTCCATGCTGGCATTCAGCCGGCTCAAACAAAAGATGCTGTCGTCTACTGATGGCAACATGGTAATGATACAGCTGCCTAGCAGGGAGAGAAACGAGTACGCTCTAGAACTGATTCACAAGGGGCTCAGTAGATAAACTGGTGCAGTTACCGGGATTTGAACCCGGGTCACGAACTTGGCAAGCTCGAATATTAACCAAACTATACTATAACTGCAACATCAGTACGGCGTGAAGTTGGCTATTAAATTCTTTCAGACCTGCGACTGCAAGAAGAGGTCAGCAGCGGAACCGTATTGGATGTATCGCTGAAACGATCCGGTCAAACTGGCCATACATAACAACTGAGGTCCGCAGCGCCTCTGACCCACTCAGATCCTGCTTTCAAGATCTTCGTTCCGCTTGATGCTCTCCCTCTTTCTCTTCAGGGCCGTGAATATCAGCAGTATAGCAGTAATCCACATTATGGAGAAGATTATGTTGGTTATGCTGATGTACATGAACGGGATCGCCTCCCCGATGTGGTACTTTAGCGCCTCGGAGCTCTCGTTTATGTCTAGCATGCCCGTGTGATATGCCGCGCTGTCCCTTGGGGCGGCAGATATCTCGTCTATCATTACAAGCATGTTGTCTATGTCGGCATCCATGCGGACAAAGTTGGTGGTGGGAGTATCAAACACCCAGACGGGATTCTTGGATACCAGCATGCCGTTTGCATCAGTCTTCTCCGGGATCAGATCGTTTGCCATGACTACTGCTATGCCCTCCTTTGCAGATGTTAGGTGTTCGCGTATCGTAACGGGATCAGATGATGCGATAATCCCGTCAAGGTGGCCTCTAGTCCTGTCAAGCGGATAGATGTCCGTGTTGTATCCGTTGTACGCTATGAACCCGCCAAAGACGATGAGCGCAATTATTCCGATCATGCTGATCTTGTATATTCTGTTTGCCGTCAACTCGCTCTTTGTGGGTTTATGTCCTTTGGATTTATTTCTTTTAAACATGGTGTGGGAGATGCTCATGTACGCTATAAAGTAGAATCCGACCATCTGCAGGCCTATGATGGGTGCAAAGAGCGCGTTGTTGGTGGTTATTGCAATAAAGACACCGATCAGGCCGTACACGCCAAAGAAGATCTCAAGCAGCGTAACCTGGGAGAACGGTAGGTTGTATGCATTCTCCTTCCAGTCGTTCTTCTTCTTGAGTATGCCGTACTTGGGGGTGCGCAGAAACTCGTTCTTCTTTCCAAATATGGCGTCGCAGACGGCTACCGTGTTGTTCACCGATATGCCTGCCGTATAGATTAACAGTATGGGTAGCGTGGCTGCTTTTGACACCCATGATTTATGGTACATGCCCCGTATTATCATGAGGTACGCAACAGGGCCCATTGCTAGGTACAGCGCTATCGTGATTGCGGGGATGAAACTGACTATGTAGATGTTGGCGTTGCTGGCCAAAAGTATGGGCAGGGCAAGAAACTGTATGAGCATCAGCGGATATACGATGTGGCGGGTCAGCTGTACAAAGGCCTGCAGCTTCGCCTCTCCTGCCACCCTTCTGTGAGTTATTATGTCTGTGAGCAGTTTTGTAGCACACTGTATAGAGCCCTTTGCCCACCGGAACTGCTGGCGCTTTGCCGCATTCATCTGCATGGGCAGCTCGGCATCTATCACTATGTCGGGCAGAAAGACGCACTTCCAGTTCTTCATCTGGGCGCGGTAGCTGAGATCCAAGTCCTCGACTAGCGTGGCAGTATGCCAACCGCCCGAGTCCTCTATGCAGTTGCGCCTCCAGATGCCTGCCGTACCATTAAAGTTCATAAACAGTCTCGAGTTGCTCTTTGCTTTCTGTTCGATAAGGAAGTGAAAGTCTAGGCTGAGTGCCTGAGCGCGCGTTATAGCCGAATAATCCTCGTTGATGTGGCCCCACCTGCACTGGACTAGGCCGATCTCGGGCTTTACAAAGTGCGGTATGGCCTTTTTTAGAAACCACTTGGGTGGTATAAAATCCGCATCAAATATGGCCACAAGTTCCGTGTCAGTCGTAAGCATTGCGTGCTTGAGGGCTCCTGCTTTGTATCCGTTCCTTGTCCCGCGTCTGACATGCTCTATGTTAAAGCCCTGTTTCTGGTAGTGTGATGCGGCCTCTTGCAGCAACGTTACGGTCTCGTCGTCAGAGTCGTCTAGTATCATTATCCTCATTTTTTCTTTTGGATAGTCAAGGGCGCAGATGGCGTCGACTAGGCGCTTTGCTACATACTTTTCGTTGTATATGGGTAGCTGTATAGTAACTGATGGCGTTCCCGGGTCTGAGACGGCGTCTGGTTTGTCCTTGCGGCTTCGTGCAAGGTATGCTAGATAGTAAAAGTTACATGTGTATATGGTAATCATGACAGATGCTGCGATAAAGATACTAAAGATTACTCCCGTCATGGGAGTGATGTAGCCGTCCATAATTCCGAATCGGACATACTTGCTATTTATGTTTGTAATATGCACATTCGGCAGACTATTTGCGCTGGACTAGGGCAGTTGCAGCTGACAGGACCTAGGTGGTACTGCTGATGGCCTTGGATGGTTACTACTACTGGTGGTGGCAACGTACAACAAGGATTCACAAAGTTATGGAGTTTCTGGAGGGTTTGGCACACGTAGTAAAGGCAGAAGATATTCGTTCACGATAGAATAAATCAGTGCCTACAATGTGGATTAGAGTACGGATATTTTCTTCTTTTACTACGCACATCGTTGGCAACTGGTCTGTTGTTTTACTTTTGCTCAAATATCTTGATTGCCTGGGGGGGACAGACTCCTTCGCACGCAAGACAGAATATGCAGTCCGGCTCCTTTGACATGAGCGGCTTCTTCTCCGATGCGGGGTTTCCGGGAGTGTCAAACCATTCATACACGCTTACAGGACAGGCCTCTATGCATCCGCCGTCGGCTACGCATATGTCGTAATCGACTGAGACAAACTCGCCCCAGACTCCCATGATTGCATTGCTAGTTCCTCTGCGTCCCCACGTCTTTATGGTGTGCTCTGGCGCCTCGTAGGCCGAGGTCTGCTTCATCTTTGACTTGTAGTCGATATCTATGGGTCCGGGCTTTGCGCCGTCTGGAACCTCGATCTCACCTTCCTCTTCATCTTCCTCCTCTGCGGCCTCTATGGGTTTTGGCTTTGCGCCAAGCACTATCTTTGCAAGCGGGGTGAGATCTTCTAGATATTGGATAGCCATGACCTCAGTTATCTTTTTGGACTTTGCAAAGTATGAGACGAGCTTGTCGGCAAGTATGGTGTTACGTAGTATGGTATCGATTATCATCTTGGCAAAGTGATCGGCCTTCTTTCTATAGTCGGCCACCCAGTTCTGATCCCCGAACTTTTCGATCGGAAATATCTGATATATTATGTCGACCACCTCACCGGTCACTATCTCTACTGTAATGGAGAGCTCGGCCTCTGAGCCATCATGGTCGTCCGTATTGACCTCCTTCCAGCGGTATGTTGCAAATATCCTGTCTGCATACATGTCCATCTCAAAGGTTTTTTTGAGTCCGTCATGTACGGACCTGATCTCTACAGGCTCTTCTAGCTTGATCGGTAGGCGATACAGTCCTAGTTTGAATCCATGCAGTGGATAGACTCCACGCTTTGCTGTAGGTGCCTCCATAGACCAGACCCGATCCTTGAGGAGAAGCGACATGTTACACTTGTACATCACTTTTTATTTAAAAATCTTCGCAAATTCTAAGTTTGTTACATAACCCTGCCTGAAATGGATTTTGTGTAACTGTTTACATAGTCATCGTCATTAGGAACTGTCTTTTTTGAGTATGCCAGATTGTAAAGTTGGAATGCAGTTCTCTCCAAAACACGAGTGTTAGATAGGGGTCTCTAGAATACGCGCCCCTGCCAATCTCAGATAACGATTTTGTCAAAAATATGGCAGATCTTAATCGACAACAATCTCGGCGTAAACAATCTGTCGAATTTGTGCCTAGGATCAGATTTGGGTATGGAAGACCTAGACAGCTACTGGGCGCTGATAAAGTGGGTACCCCCTACGAACTAATATTATGCGAGACTAGTCAGCACTTGTATTCTGGAGAGAACCTACTCGAAACAGACAGTTCCTATTAGTGTTGATTATGCCCGCGGTAAATTCTAAATATCTTGTTTTCGTCTCATTACCGTGGTCTGGTTGGCGCGTAGGGGGCACTCCTCGTTATTGGTGTCTGATTATATTATAAACAAACACGGTTGTCAATTCACTCCGTATCAACTCATAAAATTGGTCTTTATA
>RKRU01000055.1 GCA_007571225.1 Nitrosopumilaceae archaeon
AAAAAAGATCTCTTTAGCAGTACAACATGGGGTTTTCAGTCGTGTTTAAGTGCATATGACAGGGGTGTCAGATCCATATAAGGACAGGTGAAGTCATACGATGCTGCTAGTTGAGAATCTTGAGGCTTCGACATACGGAGTAGAGCGTACGTTTTAGATTTTTGTCTGTGAGCGTGTCCATCCTCTGGCGCAATATGCGCTTTGAGTTGTCTCTCTCGGAACCTGGGGGGAGGGAGAGGACATTGTTGATGAGCTCTGGAAGAAACTCGCGTATCCAGCTGTCTATCATGAGATAGATCTTCGGGGGTATGATGTCACACTTGTCCTTGTCCAGATCCAGTATGTCGGTAAAGTTTTCGTGTTCCACGCGGTAGATTAGCGCCAGTATGATGTTGTCTGGAGTGGGATTCTTGAGTATCTCCATTGAACGCTGGCCGGTCTTTCCTTGGGCTAGCTTGTTTTTGAGGCCCACCGGGTTGATGATGATCCCGTTTACACCTACTCTTCTTCCCTCTACGCCTGTTACGGTGGCAAATATGAAATCCTTGTACTCGCCGTTCTCTTTTACGGAAAATATATTGATGCCTTCTTCTAGTTTGGGTTTCCGTCCTAACACATTTGATATGTGCGATATCTGTATTTAATCCGTTCCTTTAAAAAAGACTGCCGTGTGTCTACAGAATCCGTAATGTCTACTGCTGCAAGATCGTAATGCCCACTGTGAACCCGTAATGCCCACTGCTGCATGACCGTAATACCCACTATTACATGACCGTAATACCCACTATTACATGACCTGCGGTTTTGCAGCTGGTTGTTACGGGCACCTTGGATCGCAGGCGTGTGACTTTGTGCCTTAAACGGCCCCTAGTGGGACTAGGGCGATGTGTGTTCCCCATTGGTTTTGGATGTTTTTTGACACATTACGACTGGAAAATATCCATTGTCAATGTGGATTGCTACATGGTAACTGTTTACATTCAGCGTAAATAATTTGCCAAATTTGTGCCTAGAATAGGTCATTCAGGCGTTGGGGACGTAGACAGTTACACGTAAACAGTTACGCTACATGCAGGCGGGGGCGAGACACGACAAAAGTACTAGGACAAGTAGATGACCTGGCAGTTCTAGTCGTGGCATCGGACCGCATGTGTCTGCAGTGAGCATTATACAATCTTTACAATTATGCCTGCCACCGTCACAGCGGCAGCCTGTGTATACAATGTGCAAGATCGTAATCGACAATTCTTAATAACCGTGTAAGAGTGCCAAACTGTTGAATAAAAAGGAGATTCTAAGGGAGTTCTCTGCTGACCCGCAGCGGTACTATGCCGTCAGGCTCTTTGAGGATGAGGGCTTTACGCGCAAGTCCTGCAGAGTGTGTGGCAGGTTCTTTTGGACACTTGATGCTGCAAGGGATACGTGTCCCGACGACGGCTCTGACACATACTCCTTCATCGGGGATCCGCCCACCTCCGCACGGTTCGACTATGCCGAGGCGTGGAGACAGGTGGAGTCGTTCTTTGTCGAGAACGGCCACACATCGGTAAGCCGGTACCCGGTGGTCTGCAGGTGGCGCGACGATCTCTATTTTACGATAGCCTCGATAGTGGACTTTCAGCGGGTGATGGGCTCAAAGGTGGTATTTGAGTTTCCTGCAAACCCCCTGGTGGTTCCGCAGACCTGCTTGCGCTTTAAGGATCTGGAGAATGTGGGGGTTACGGGCCGGCACTTTTCGAGCTTCTGTATGGTGGGACAGCACAGCATTCCAGACTCAGAAGACGGCAAGGGGTACTGGAAGGACCGGTGCATCGACTTGGACTACCACATGCTTACACGGCGCTTTGGTATCGATGCAGACGAGATAGTCTTTGTAGAGGATGTGTGGTCCGGCGGCGGCTCGTTTGGTTCGTCACTTGAGTATTTCGTACGTGGACTTGAGCTTGGCAATGCGGTGTTTACCGAGTTTCAGGGCGAGCTGGGACGCCACACCACACTTGACCGGAGGATAATAGACATGGGTGCGGGACTCGAGAGGCTTTCATGGATTACGATGGGCACCCCGACGGCATACGATTGTTGTTTTGGCGGGATCGAGAGGATGTTGCAGGATGTGCTTGGCATCGATACTGACTCTGATCTTCTCAGGAGCTACTATGTCGAGGTATCAAAGGAGCTTGAGCGTACCGGGGACCTGTGGGAGGTGAGACGCCTAGCAGTATCGCGGGCCGGGATATCAGACGACATGGCAGATAGGCTGATCACCCCGCTTGAGGGTATATACATGGTAGTTGACCACCTGCGCACTCTAGTCTTTGCAATTGCAGACGGCGCCCTTCCAAGCAACGTGGGCGGGGGATACAACCTGCGCATGATGATCCGCAGGGTGAGTGAGACCATGCGCAGGCTGGGCCTCTCAAATCGCATACATACCGACGAACTGGTAGATGCCCACATCGACTATCTGAAGGGTACGTATACTGAACTGGACGGAAGGAGGGATGACGTAAAGAAGATCATACGGATAGAGGCCGGCCGGTATGCCGAATCTAGGACCCAGATGCAAAAGAAGGTGGCGCGGGTACGCCGCAGGGGAGAACCTAGCATAGACGACCTGCTCACACTGTACGAGTCAGACGGGATCACACCGGAGTATCTAGTAGAAGAAGGTGTACTCGGGAAGGTTCCATCGGAGTTCTACACGAGACTCTCGGAGCTGCACCAGTCGCAGAAGATCAGAAGGGTTAGGGAGCTTCCCCTTGACGGGGTTGCCGAGACCAAACTGCTCTTTTACGCCGACGATCCAGCAGAATTTGAGGCCACGGTACTCTGGTCCGACGGTAGGGAAATGGTCGCCCTTGACCGTACCTCGTTTTACGCCCGTGGTGGTGGGCAGGAGCCGGACTTGGGCACGATAGACGGACTTGAGGTTACGGATGTCCAGAAACACGCAGGCGTTGTAGTACATGTTCTGAAGGGCGGCAGGGCTCCAGATGCGGGCAGCAAAGTCACATGTTCGTTAAACGTGCCGCGCAGGGAGGCAATAACCAAGAACCACACGTCCACGCACATACTCAATACCTCGTCACGCGGCGTACTGGGATCATGGGTGTGGCAGCACTCGGCGTTCAAGGACGAGGATCATGCCCGGCTTGACATCACACACCACTCGTCGCTGACAGACGAGCAGGTCAGGCAGATAGAGGATGCCGCAAACGATATGATCCGAGACGACCTTCCAGTCTCGATCAGTTATATGGATCGCGGAACCGCCGAACGCAAATATGGATTCAGCATATACCAAGGGGGCGTGGTTCCGGTAAAATCGGTACGCATAGTATCCATATCGGACAAGGATGTAGAGGCTTGTGGTGGGACGCACGTACAGAGGACCGGGCAGATAGGAAGGATCAAGATCACCCGGACAAAGAGGATCCAGGATGGGGTGGTGAGGCTGGAATTTCTCTCCGGTAGGCGGGCCGCAGACTATGAGGAACAACAGAGATCCGTAGCAGAGTCTGTCGCAGCCGGTTCTGCCAACAGGGAAGAGGATCGCCGCCGCAGGCAGGAGGAACGCGAAAGGATCAGGCTTATGATATCTGAGATAATAGGTCGCGTGGCTGCTGCGGAATCCGATTCTACTACTGATGATTATGATTATGATTATGATAATGATAATGACGATGATGATGATGACGACGACGGCGACGACGACAACAGCGATAATGTCGACGGGTATGGCAGAGTGATGAACCTGTACGTGGAAGGCGCTACAAAGGTCTGCTTGCTGGCAGATGACGAAGGTGGCGAGTACCTTCACATGAACCTAGGGAAGAAGATGACAGGTAAGATGTCACATTCTGCATACGTGGGCGTGTTTAGGTCCGGCCCCGCAGTCCGGGTTGTCGCATACGTGGGCAGCGCCACCAAAGGTACGATCGATGCATCGCGGATCGTCGACAGTGCGGCCCGTGTACTCGGCGGCGGCCGGGGCGGTACTGCCACCTTTGCACAGGGTGGGGGAACAAATTCTGCACGGCATGCAGATGCGATGGATGCGATACGAGAAGAGATACGCAAGATGCTTGCAGCGGCAGGAGGGAGGCCCTATAATGATGATGATAATGTTAATGCTAATGATACTAATGCTAATGATACTAATGCTAATGATGATGTGGCGGCCACAATAATAACAACAACAGGAGCGGGATCATAATGGATGTGGACTGGGGTGCAATAGAATCGGACTGCCGCAGGCGGTGGGCGGACTCTGGACTATTTGAGGCAGAACCGGACAATGGACGCCCAAAGCGGTTCATTACGGTGGCATACCCGTATCCAAACTCGCCACAGCACATAGGACACGGCAGGACATACACCATTGCAGATGTACATGCCCGGTTCCGCCGACTCCGGGGGGAGAACGTACTCTTTCCAATGGGATTCCACTATACGGGAACACCCATACTGGGAATGGCAAAACGGGTGGCGGCCGGAGACAAGGAACTCATGGAGAATCTCCGTGTTCTGTACGGGGTTCCAGAAGACGAGATAGCCGGGTTTACAGACCCGATAAACATTGCCAGATACTTCCACCAGGAGATAAAGTCTGGCATGATAGAGATGGGATACTCCATAGATTGGCGGCGCGAGTTTACCACGATAGATCCGGCCTACTCAAAATTCATAGAGTGGCAGATCAACACGCTGCGGGAGAAGGGCCTGATAATTAGGGGCTCGCATCCGGTCGGGTGGTGTCCAGAGGATCAGAACCCCGTCTCGCAACACGACACGCTAGGGGATGTCGAGCCGGAGTTTACAGAGTATGTGATGATCAAGTTTCTGATTGATGGATACATTGTACCGGCCGCAACACTGCGCCCAGAGACGCTGTTCGGGGTGACCAACCTGTGGGTGGACCAGAACCTGACGTATGTCAGGGTGCTGGTGGACGGCCAAAAGTGGATCGTAAGCAGGGAGTGCGCCCGCAAGCTGGAGTTTCTTGAAAGGACCGTCTCATACGAGGGGGAGATAACTGGTGCCGATCTTGTGGGAAGGGCCGCAATCATGCCACATACGGGCGGGGAGATACCCATCTTGCCTGCCGAATTTGTACAGTCATCGACCGGTACGGGAATCGTAATGTCGGTTCCAGCCCATGCCCCGTACGACTGGCAGGCACTGCGGGACTTGGCCGACTCTATAGACGGGAGGCCGGGATCTGCAGCGGCATCTGACATACATCCAATCTGCATAATAGAGACTAATACATATGGCAGGGTGCCTGCAGAGGATGCGATTGTGGCGGCCACGGCCGGACAGGCGGAAGGAGAAGAAGGAGAAGTCAAAGGAGAAGGAGGATGCACTGGACAGAACGACCCACGGCTGGAGGATGCCACAAAACAACTCTATGCCAAAGAGTTCTACGAGGGGGTCATGGCCGATGATGTGGCCACCGGCAAGTTTGCCGGCCTGGCAGTACGGCAAGCAAAGGAAGATGTACGGGCGTGGCTGGCCGACGAGGGGCATGCAGAGACGCTTCTTGAGATTTTAGACGGACCGGTGCGGTGCAGGTGCGGGGCCGAGTGCGTGGTAAAGATACTCAGCGACCAGTGGTTCCTCAACTACGGAGACTCCAGATGGAAGGAGAGCGCGCATAGGTGCCTTGACGACATGTCCATACTTCCAAACGAGATAAGACAGGAATTCAACCATGTAATAGACTGGCTTCACGAGAGGGCGTGTGCGCGGCAGCATGGACTAGGTACAAAACTGCCGTGGGACCAAGACTGGATTGTAGAGAGCCTATCTGATTCGGTCATATACATGGCATACTATGTCATTGCCAAGTTTGTAAATGACGGCACGATCAGGCCCGAACAGATGACGCGGGAATTCTTTGACTACGTACTGCTTGGGATGTGGGATGATCCAGACGTGAAAAAGTGGCGGGAGACTACAACGGACATACCGCAGGATGTTCTGCGTGCCGTTCGTGACGAGTTCTGCTACTTTTACCCAGTGGACTATAGGCACTCTGGACGGGACCTAGTTCCGAACCACCTGACCTTCTTTATACTGAATCATGTTGCAATGTTTGCAGAACGGCTGCACTGGCCCCGGGGCATAGTGGTGAACGGCTCCGTTCTGATGGATGGTTCTAAGATGTCAAAGAGCATGGGGAACATAATTCCGCTGAGGCAGGCGATACGCGAGTATGGGGCCGACACCATCAGGCTGGCAATAATCACGTCTGCAGAACTCTTGCAGGATGCTGACTTTAACATGGAGTCCGTACATGGCATGCGCGCCAAGCTTGAGGCGCTTTACGGCGAATGCATTGCGCTCAGAGACACATACGGGGATGGTGCCGGTGGTGACGGGACGGCAGGAGGGGGGGGAGAAGAACCAGCAGAAACGGTGCTGCCGGCAGAGGATCTGTGGCTGCTGTCAAAGATGCGTCAGACGACCCTTAGGGTGGGCGAGTCGATGGAGCGCATGAGAATGCGTGAGGCGCTGCACCTCATCCTGTTTGAGTTTGAGTCTATGATTGGTTGGTACACAAAACGGACTGCGGCAAAGGGTTCAGACGGAGAAGGAATGCGTCGAAGAGTGGCCGCCACGCGCGTGACGATGTTGCAGCCCTTTGCACCACACATTACGGAAAGTATGCTGGCCGCGCTAGGCTGCGAGTCGGATTCGGAGGTGGGCGTCGTCGTCGGCGGAGGTGGGTGGCCCGACGTTGCCGACGACAGCATCGATACATCTGTGTTGCAAGCCGAGGATCTTCTGAGGGATACGATGGACGACATTGCCAGCATACTAAAGGTAACGGGGATCAAGCCCAACAGAATTATGGTATACGTGGCCGGTCCGCAGAAGATGACTGTATACAGGGGCGTGCTTAACTGCGTGCTGGAAGAAAAGAGATCGATGGGTGATGTGATGAAGGGGCTGCTTGCGGATCCTGCCATGTCTGGCGCCAAGAGGATGCCTGACTTTGTACAAAAGGCGCTCAGGGACATACTCTCGTACACGCTTGATACCCGAAACGCTCGCAGCCGATCCACTAAATTTGACGAGGCGGAGTTTCTTGCTTCGGAGCTTCCCGAACTGGCATCTGCGGAGTTTGGCGCAGCGGAGGTTGCAGTTTATACCGAGTCCGACCCCGAAATATATGATCCCAAGGGCAAGGCGCGGCATGCACGCCCGTTCAAACCGGCCATACTGATAGAGTAACTCTGCTATGCGCCTGCCACCGCACGCCTGCCACCATACATTACACCTCGGCCCTGCTACCTGTCTTGACAATTGAGAACCGTCTTTGTGACAGATCAGGTCAGTCCGAGTAAATGTTTGGGCTAGGCGTAAACAATCTGCTAATTGTGTTTAAGCTCAACATTTTGCCATTGGAGAATAATATCTCCACGTGATTTGGTAGTTGTTCGTGCCTTGAACTGACTGGTTATGATGAGATGAAGGTTGACGCCACAAATAAGATCTTCAAAAACAGAAGATGCAGGCCGGCAGGATCTCTGACCAGCCGTTGCAAAATTGCGCATGTACAGAGAACGCACGCCTAGAGGGAAATCCCGTGTACGTCGTTTTGACTCCACCGCACCACCTGATCCATCTAGACATTCTGCGGCACTCCCACCTAGGCCGCATACCCCACCTAGGCCGCATACCCCACCTAGGCCGCATACCCCACCTAGGCCGCATTATCACCACCCAGCCCCGATCTTTTCTCCGTCTGCCATTACATTCCAAACATATGATCTAATATGCCCAAAACATACAATTTCTGATGTGATTTACTATGTACTTTGGCCAGTCCGCATACGCGGTACATGACATTCATTACAAGTCTTGTTTGTCATGTACACCCCAACCACATGTCGGACTACCGGCCGGGCAGTTGCCCACCAAGGCAGTTGCCCACCAAGGCAGTTGCCCACCAAGGCAGTTGCCCACGATCAGATAAATATGTCACATGCCGCTCTCCATGTCATGAGCCGCCCGGCATCCAAGATTGCACAGTCCAAATCGCCCATACGATGGTTTGGGGAATTGGACGGCATTGCATACAGGTACTATGATCTGAGGATGAACGTAGTCCCGTTACTGACGGATCTGAAGCAGTCACTTGAGATGTGGCGCAAGACGGTACACTGGTGGGTGGACCCTACAATCAAGATGAGATTTGTAGAATCGGGAGAGGACTACTGGTTCATCATGGGTGCCGAATCCAAGAGACCAGAATCCAACATATTCTTCTACAAGGTACTAAAGATCTCCGATAACTACAAGCGCTTCAAAAAGGGACATGACGGCCAAGCCTCGTTGAGACTGGGAGCATATACAGACAAGTATCTGAAAGACTCTAAAGAGGGGGATCTCTGCAACTGTGGACACGAGGCTATAGATCACGACGAGGAGGACGAAGACTCGTGTTTGTACAAGGCGTGCAACTGCAAAAAGTTTCACACGTTCCAGGTCAGACTCTCCAAGCGAAAGAAGACAGTCTCGGATATCGTCTTTATCTCAGAGGACAACGAGGATGCCGTACGCGGGGATCCGCTTGTGTGGAACTGTCTGTACACCAACAAGTACTCTGAGATTGAACGTAGTACGTACGACTAGGGCTCGTTTATCTGTACATGATCACCGGGATAGTATTCGTGCAGGTTCTTGGAGTAACATCTGCCACACATAGGTCCTGTCATGTTCCATACTTTCATTGGGTAGAACGGGGTTTTTATCTCCCCCCCACATAAGGTACATACATTTTTCTTCTTCTTCTTCTCCACAGTGAGGATGTTTCTACCGCCTGTTTAAAAACGGTTTTCAAGCCGGTGTCGTATGTGTGGCATGGAAAGTAGTATGAGTTCACCTGCTCATTATGGATCCGACAACTTTCGTCATGTGCGCCCAAACACGACTGAAGAACCCATAATCTACATTTCAATTAATTTTGATGGCCTCCGTGGACTAGGCTTGCCGTTATAGTCAATGCTTTCGTTGTTGGAGCACATCTCCATCTGCTGGATGTCAGGTCTATGCAGGGGAATTGTGAGGCCTGTCATGTCAGTCTACTGCGCTCTTTCTGACATCGATCATGGCCTCGTCCGTGCCGAGCTGGAATTGTGAGGCCTGTCATGTCAGTCTACTGCGCTTGCAGCATAACCATGCAGCAGCATAACCATGCAGCAACAGAACCATGCAGTATGTTACCTAGGGGCGTCACCGACAGGACGCATATTTAGAACCCCTAATACACTCGGTTTTTGGTGGTCTGCTGACAAACGGTGCGGTTCTGATTGGTACTGCTGTGGCGGCTTCTGCTGTCGTAATAATGACGGTGGTCATAGTTGCCATTCTGGCAACCTCGGACTCCACTGCACCTGAGCCGGAAGGCGGTCCAGACATCGCATCAAACCACACGGGCCACGGTACAATACCGTCCGGCATGTCGATACGGGAGGTACAGGCGCCAGCTGAAAAGACCCCCGATATAGTCATGCCCACAAAGGTCTCGCGTCCTGGATGTGAGGCAGACGGGACATGTTACGTGCCACAAGCCTTTACGGCCATGCCCGGATACCCGGTCACTTGGATAAACGAGGACTCGGCATTTCACAGTGTGACGTCTGGAACATATGACATGCCCGGCAACTTGTTTGATAGCGGACACATGAATCCATACCAAAGGTATGCGCTGGTCTTTGACGATGTGGGGGAGTATGACTATTACTGTACGTTACACCCTTGGATGGCCGGCACCGTCCTAGTTGTCGAGAGGTAAGAGAGGGAGTCGAACCCCCTTGTATAGGCTTTGCAGGCCCACGCATAACCGTTCTGCCATCTTACCATCTTTGGCAGGCGGCCAGAACAATTAAACCCTTTAGATTCGCCGTTGCCGCCGCCGACAGTTGAACTTGGGCCTGCATGACTAAGTCGGACAACTGTGTTACGCGCCAGTTCTGAAGAACCGTAATTTCGTTAAACCGGCCCGTTCTACGGCTGCTAGCTTGTACAGATGCCGACATTCATTGTCAATTGATAAAGAAAGAAGGAAAGAAAAAGTGACAGGTGATTGACACATCAATCACAAGTCAAGTCCGAATGATTCGGCTAGGTTGGAGAACTTTACATACGACTCCAGATACTGCCTGCCCTTTGGAGTGATTACGAACGTGTTTCTTCCGTCGTACTCGATCTTGTTGATCAGTCCTGCTCCTGTCAGGTTGTTTAGGAATTTGGATAATCTTGAATGTGATAGGTTTGCTTTTGTAAGCAAAGATGTGGTCTTGATACCGCTTTGACCAGATTCTTCTGTTGCAGTCAATAGATCTGCTACAATCCGCATGCTGCTTCTATATGCTATCATGTTAGTCATAAAACCTAGCTAAAATATAAGCTTACAGCATATCTGCAGGTATAACTTCACTTACTCCTCATATGGAATCTGACAATCCTGTCATATACTCCCAAGCACGACTGAAAAACCCGTGTTGTACTACTAAAGAGGTCTTTTTTACAGCCATTTTTTGTACTAGGTAGGACAGATAAAGTCATATATCTATCTGTGGGAGGTCTACCCACATTATAAGCACCATGCACTGTCCTACAAATGACTGATCCCGGGCACAAATTCCGTAAATTGATTACGCCGAACCTAAATGGTTATGGGGGGGGGGGAAAGGCTAACCTCTTGCATCTGACGGCGGCCGGAGTCAATTCTGGTCCTTTGGTGGGTGTACAGACGGGGTTTGTTGCATACCACTTGTTCCCAAGTATGATCTGGCATTATCCTCAAGCATGGATACGGCATCATCAAACTGTATGCCTAGTGTATCTGACATGGCAAATATGACGCTTGGTATGAATGTTACCTGGCCCGATTTCATCTCAAAACAGCGTGAGAATCTCACAGGCCCGTCAGTCTCCACAAGTATTCTGGATCTATCCGTCCTTGAAAGCAGCGATCTCTTGTCGTTTGCATATACAGTTACGGGCCCATAGGAGATGAAGAATCCCATGTCTACTGCCCTGCGAAGCTGTTTTTTGTTTCCGTCAAACCAGTGAAGCGCCGCACGGCGCACACTGTAGGAGCTTGCGATCTCAAGTATGGTGTCTAGGCTCCTTCTTGAGTGGATTGATACGGGCTTGTCGAGCCGCTCGGCCAGTGACATCATGGTTTCAAACGCACTGATCTGTGCTCCCGGTATGCTGTCGTTGCCGTCTCTGTGGGGAGGATCTGCGTCGGCCGTACTCTTGACATCTGGCTTGCGTGTATCCCAGTATAGGGTGGGGTCTAGGCCGATCTCGCCTATGCCGGCAATCAGATCCCGATTTTCTTCGGCTAGCAGTACCAGCCCGTCCATGTCGTCGCCGGTATCATCTCTTCTGACTTGCTGTCCGTCGATTCTTTTTGTGCCGACAAATTCTGGATGGATTCCGACAAAGGGCAGCACCATCTTACTGCGCCCTGCAATTGCAAGCGTCCTCTTTGAGTCCTCTAATGTAGTTGAGACACAGCAGGCCCTGATCTGCAGGTGCCTCATCTGGGCCAAGACGTAGTCTATATGATCCGAATATGCTGGATCTGACAGATGGATGTGCGAGTCCAAGTACATGCATGGCTCATCTGAGCTGGTTTGTATAAATTGATTTGTAGGTTGTATTTTTTTTAGCTGCGCTCTTTTTTACTAACTTGTACATTACATAGTATGGTACGATCAGAGTTTGGTTTAACGGCCATGTACAGGATACTCAAAAAGGCGGGCGCCTCAAGGGTCAGCGACGAGTCGGCCGAGGAGTTGAGACGTGTGGTCGAAGAGATAGCCGACAGCATAGCAAACAGCGCAGTGGACATGACGTCACACGCAAACCGCAAGACGGTAAAGGGCGACGACGTGCGGCTGGCTGCCAGACACTACCGCAAGTTCTGACTGTGGTGGTTGTGACTGTGGCAGCGGCTGTGGCAACAGGACTACCTCATTCCTGCCGTCTGGCACTTGGCCTTGTTGTCCCGTGACTGCCGTGCGCGTGGCGTCGCCCCCCGGCCACCCCGGCCCATGTCCTGCACTCTGCAAAACACGGTTATCCTAGTGTGATCTTGTATGTGACTTTAGGTGGCCGCTTGCTGGCCGGGACTTTGGGGCGTATGTGCAATGACAGGCACACAAGTATGTGACTTCAGGTGGCCGCTTGCTGGCCGGGACTGCCTGTGCATAGACGGCGGCCTCCAAGTTGCACTATTGTGTGAGCTGTTTCTGTTGGTGCCGTGCAGTGCCGGCTGGACGGCCGGCCCCCTGCCCCGAGTCCTACCTTCTTGATCTTCGTCGCCTGTTTGCCATCTGCCTGGCCTTTCTATCCTTGTAGGATCCATACACAAAGATTATGCATATTCCGCCTATGGATGCATAGAACAGCAAGTATAGCGGCGGGTCCCTGAACTCTCCCGTAGTCGGACTTACAAATGATATCGGTATTCCCACAAACATAAAGATCAATATTACCGACAGGTATTTGTCCACGACTCTTCTTGGTGGCAAAACCATATATCTTTTTGATTGGCAATTACTATTGCGGGATGATAAAAACACTCGAGATTGTAGGATTTATTCTGCTTGGCATAATGGTGCTGAGCTATGTGGGAGCCTTGCGTCCCATCGTGGATGCAGGCATATCTGTCGTATTCTGGGGATGTGCAGGTGGAGCTCTTGCGATAATCATGTACAGAAAATTCATGAAGAAGAGGCAGGAGGGTGTAGACGGCGCAGACGCCGGACTGTAGCAGGGTAGGTAGGCTGTCTTAGACAAGACCGTAATTGTCTGGCGCCCTCTACACATGTCTTCATAAGTGCGGTACTGCTGATTGACTGTAGACAACATTTGTATTCTGCCTAGAGGGACCTCAGACACGCAGACGGGGTTTGGGCTGTGAATGTTTTTTGTACCTGTATGGCAGGCTACCGTTCAAATATGTGGCTGAACTGGCCGTGTCATGGCCGTAAGATCCCCACTACTAATTGTCGCTGTGATAACTGCCATTGTCGCTGCATTCTTTGGATCCGTGGCGCTCCGGTATATAGAGCCCATAGGCGACGACATCGTCTTGCCGCTAGAACAGCGGTGTATCGACGTTGCAAATCGTGGGTATGCCATACATTCGGCCTATCCGGACATGACACTGGAGGAGATGCCCGTGGATGATGTGCGCCGTATGCTGGAACTTGACGAGATATGGATGAGGGAGTGCGTCGGGGGACTTCCGCCAAATGTAATAATCGACATTGCAAACAATGTGGAGAGGAACCAGCCAGCGCGCGGCGAGTGATGGCCTATTCAAAATGGTCCCAGCCGGCACCGGACAGCCCGATGCGTCCCGTCCCGTCCGGTTCGTTTAGGTATACAGAACATTTCCGAACCGTCTTTTCGTCTACAGTCCCGTCCCTTACATAGCCGATCTCTATTATGGGCGCCCCGAGCTCCACTGCCATTTTGATCATACTGTCCCTATGCGCTTTGGGAACCGTAAATACAATCTCGTACTCCTCGCCGCCATAAAAGACAAGCCTCTTCAGATCAAGGCCTTTGGATGCTGCATACCTGATCAGCTGTTTGGATGTGGGAATACTGTTGATCTCAAATACGTGTCCGCTCTGCTGCGCCATTTCAGAGAGAGTCGCGGCCAGTCCGTCACTAGAGTCCATGGATGATGAAAAATACTTTACACATGCAAGACCAAACTCCAGCCTTGCCACTGGATGTGTTACCGACCTTCTTGCCTGCATGGCAAGTGTCTCTGATGCCTCGGGGTGGTTGTTCCTATCCAGCATCATCTCAAGTCCCAGCGCCGTATATCCAAAGGGACCGCTTACAAATACTAGGTCTCCGGGTAAGGCTCCCCCCCTGCCAACCCTGCGCCGGTCTGATGAGATCTCCCCAAAGAGGCAGACAGTACATACCATCTCTTGTCCTGCATTTGTGTCTCCTGCCACTATCTGGATGCCGTACTCGTTTGACGCATCCCTGAGGCCGCTTGCAATGTCTGTTATGTCGTCTAGGGATGTCGTGTCTGGTAGGTTGATCGAGATAGTTCCAAACTTGGGTCTGACCCCCTTTGCCGCAAAGTCGCTTACACACGCCACGACGCTCTTCTGCGCCGCGCGCCTTAGATCCAGTCCGCCTGATGGGGGAATATCCGTACTCTGGACCAGCGTGTCGATGTTTGTCACGATGGTTCTGTTGACCGTGGCGGCGTACCCCACATCGTCCGGCCTGAACTCCCCGCCCAGTATATTCTGTATCGTCTGTATTATGGTCTTTTCCCCTAGGTGTGACTTTTTGTAATGTTCTTCCCCATGCAATGATCGGTCCTGACTCCCTTCTCTCATATCTACCCGGCCGGGATACTAGAAGCATGTCTGTCATCGGGCATGATGGCGGCAGTGACGTCCTTTACAATCCTTTCACACCTGTCCCTGCCATCGGATTCGGCGGATATACGTACCGCATCTTCTGTGTTTGACCTTCTTATCAGTACCCAACTATGTTCATCGATTATGCCCTTGATGCCGTCAAGTCTGTCTACCTCGGAGCAGTTTGAGTGGAGCCACGCATCGGCACGTTCCACAATGCCGTCGTGCGTATCAGGCGCTGCCTGTACCTTTGTCCGTATCATACAGGACTGCCTCAGTGACTGGAGCACCTCGTCTAGGCGCGAGTCACTGCCGTGGATCATCGCCGATATCAGCCCGCTTGCAAGCATGCCGTCCCTACAATAGTTGAACTCCGACAGGATAAACCCCCCACTGCTGCCTTCCCCCCCGGCCTGTGCACCGGATCCAATCATCGCATCCACAACGTTCGCCTCGCCCACCTTTGACCTAGTGCACCTTCCACCGCCGTCCCTGATTAGTCGCTCTACTGCTATGCTTGTATCCGTACTCAGAACAAAGCTCCTGCATCCAGTCTCAAGCGCACCGGCTACTCCGAGTCCGAGCGTGGCATCAGGAGTCTCCTTGACTCCGTCTGAGACTATGACCAGCCTGTCGCCGTCAAGGTCAAAGGCAAAACCCATGTCCATCTTTGTACTTGCGCCGACTAGATCTAACAGCCTGTCGGCCGTGGGGTCAGGCCCGCGTGTACACGACTGCAGATCTCCGTTTATTATGGTGGTCCTGCACCCAATGCGCTCAAGCAGCCTAGGTGCATAGTCTCTTGCAGCCCCGCCGCCTATGTCGACTGCTATTCGTGGACTGCCTTCTGCCTCCCCGATTATTCTGACCGCGTCGTCTACGTATGTTGTTGCACAGTTCCGTTCCAGTCCGACTTTTGGCCCCTCCTTGTTTTTGGAGTGCTCTAGTATTGTGGGTAGCTCGCGCTCGTTGATTCCCCTTCCGTCAACGATGAACTTTAGTCCGTTCCATTCAAGCGGGTTGTGTGACGATGTTATGACTAGGCCGGCGCCGTTCACCTTCCGGGCTTCCCTGAATACGGCCGGTGTAGGTACGACACCGAGATTGCAGATGTCCACCCCCATACTTGACAATCCTGCAGATGCGGCATGCGATAGCATCTGACTTGATGGCCTGGTATCCATTCCTACTATACATTCGCAGCCTGCCAAGGATGCAAAGTTGGTGCAGAACCGCATTACGTCCTTTGGTGTCAGATCTCCTTCATCCACCACTCCCCTTATTCCAGAGATTGACTGTTTCAATATGGAAAATTTGTGATACTTTTTATTAACTATAGTGAACATTCGGTTGTGCCTTGGTAGCTCAGCCTGGTAGAGCGAACGCCTCGTAAGCGTTAGGTCGCGGGTTCAGATCCCGTCCGAGGCTTCTAATCTTTTGAATATGGTTAGAAACCCATGTCATCGGGTTTTTCGATATCATTTTGTAGTTCTTCAACCAGTCCGTCCCACCATCGTTCTGTTTGCAGTTCCATCTGTTACTTGTATGTGATGCTTCCTTATAGATCTGTCGAAGGTGGGAGTAGTCTGTCTCCGTGTAGTAAGAGGTTCAACGCAAACAATCTGTTGTATGGACTCGGTAATTTGGGTGGGCAGGGGGGAGGGAGGGGA
>RKRU01000168.1 GCA_007571225.1 Nitrosopumilaceae archaeon
GTCTTTGGAAGGCGCGACACTATCCGTATGTGTTTGGGGGTGGCAATTGCGCCAACCTCGTCACGTATCATATGTACTATCTCATCTGTGATGCGCTCCCTCTCGGCCTCCCTCTTGGCATCACTGCGCAGGACCGCATACGCAACTATGGATTCGCCCTTTATCTCATCTGGAATACTGCATACTGCAGCTTCGGCAACCTCTAGATGAGACACGATGCACCCCTCTAGTTCGGCTGTGCCTATGCGGTGGCCTGCCACCTTTAGTATGTCGTCGGCGCGCCCCAAGAACCAGACATATCCATCTTCGTCTATACGGGCATAGTCGCCTGGATGGTAGCAGCCCGGATAGCGCCTCCAGTAGGTCTCCTCGTATCTTTTGTCATCGCCCCACAGTGTCAGCAACATGCCAGGCCATGGATTCTTTATTACAATCTGACCCTTTGTACTTGCAGGTACGGGCCTTCCTTCATCGTCTAGCACATCGATGTCCACCCCCGGTATGGGCCGGGTGGCAGAGCCGGGTTTTAGTGGTATATTCTCTAAGTTGGGCAGATTGGATACGATCATACCGCCAGTCTCAGTCTGCCACCATGTATCTATGATGGGGCACCTGCCCCGTCCCACGCGTTCAAAGTACCATCTCCACACCTCGGGATTTATTGGTTCTCCCACGGTTCCAAGCAGGCGCAGGCTGTCTAGATCAGGCACTTCTGCTACATTACGGCCGCCGTAAGATTTCATGAGCATGCGCAGCAAGGTCGGGGTGGTGTAGAATATCGTCACACCATAGTTCTGTATGATCTGCCACATGCGAGATGAATCCGGGTAATCGGGCGCACCCTCGTACATTACAGACGTTATTCCGTGCAGGAGCGGGGCGTATGACACATAACTGTGCCCTGTCACCCATCCTATGTCTGCTGTACAGAAATAGACATCGTTGGCAGATGTTGTAGTATCTGCGCCAAACGCCCATTCAAACGTATTGTATATGTGGGTGAGGTAGCCGCCTGTACCGTGTAGCACCCCTTTGGGCTTGCCTGTGGTTCCAGATGTGTACAGTATGAACAGCGGATGCAGGCTGTCAAGATGCACTGCAGGGCATGACGGTTCGGCTGTATCCATCAGTATGTGCCAGTACTCATCTTGTGGTTTGGATATGTCGATCTTGTGGGATGTATGCCGTACCACTATCACGTGCTCGACTGATGCAGTTGCCTCCGTGTCGGCCGCCAAAGCCTCGTCTATCGTCCCCTTTAGTTCCACTATCTTCCCCCTGCGGTACCCGCCGTCTGCCGTAACTATCACCTTTGAGCCCGAATCACGGATGCGCTCGCGTATGGATGCGGAGCTGAATCCAGAAAAGATGACTACGTGTATGGCTCCTATGCGCGCACAGCCGAGCATTGCAACTACAAGCTCTGGTATCATCGGAAGGTATATCGTTACGCGGTCCCCGGCCCCGACACCGAGCGACTTGAGTACGTTGGCAAAGCGCTGGACTTGGTCGTAGAGATCCCCATACGTGATCGTGCGACTTGTTCTTCCATCCTCAGATTCCCATATTATAGCCCTCTTGGAGGCAAGCCTGTCTTGGTGCCTGTCGACTGCATTGTAACACACGTTTGTTCTTCCACCCACAAACCATCTTGCAAAGGGCGGGTTCCAGTCAAGAACCCTCTCAAACGGGACAAACCATTCTACCTTCTGGGCGCACTTGGCCCAGAACTTTAGGCGGTCCGCACCGGACTCGACTCTGATGGGGTGGATACGGGGCCTTGAGGGTCCTGCCTCGTATGAGTCATCCATCAGGTGGGATCAGTGGCCGTGTTATCTAAATGTTAAAAAAAAGAAGAAGGGTGATGATTACTGGGATTCCATTCGGGAAAGCCAGTCGTCATCGTCGCTTGCAGAATTTTGCACAACCGGTTGCTTTGGAGGCTCCGGAAATACAACTTCGGTGTTTGATGGCGTGTTTGCAGTGGGTGTGCCAGGCATGTAGTGGTTCGAGCGGGTCACGGGTTTTGTGCCGCTGCGCGTGACGGTGTTGTTAGCAACATCGGTCATTTTTGCCTGTTTGGCAGGCGCGTTTTGCGTGGCAGGTGTGATGGGAGTTGTTGTATTTGTCGGTGTGATTGGCGTGGCAGATGTGACCGGTGTCGAGGATGCTGGTGTCGTTGTCGTTGTTGTTGGTGATGTCGTCTTTGGCATCTTTGCAGTCCCCTTTGCGCGATCTTCTGCCATGCCGCCTGCTGTAACGGGTTGGCTGATCGGCGCGACAAGGGGTTTTGCCAAAGGTGCGGCCGGTTCTGAAGGTTTGGAGATATCCTCGGCATCAGCCGCCGGTATGGCCTCCACAATCTTCATCTCGGGACCTGTAGGTACGTCACCAGTCGGGGCTTCTGGCAGAATCTTCTCCACCGTTTCGGGATCGGACATCTCGCCGAGATACTCTACGGGCTTTTGCATCTCGGTGGTGGCCATCATCTCGGTTACGTCGTTTACCTCCGTAGCCAGGCCGTCGATCCTTTCATTGACGCTCTTGATCTCCTCCATCTCGTGTGACACGTGTTCGATTATGTCGTTTGTGGATGAACGGATAACCTCGAACATCTTGTCCGTGATCTCCTTGCTCTTGATCTGGATCTTTGCATCGAAGAAGAGCATCTTGGCCGCCTTCATCTGTCCCTCAAGCTCGGTAAGCCTTATGTTGAGCTCGGTCTTGATCTGGGCTTCTGTTCCCTGAAGAACGAGGAGCTTTGTGTGGTATCTGTCGCGTATGATCTCTGCATCTTGGCGCATCTCGTCGTCTTCGGAGACGATCTCAACCATGGCCCTCAGGCGGCGCAGCGTAAGCTGTTTCTCCCGAATCAGCTTTTGTGAATCGAGCCGCCATTTTGGTATGTAGATGATTACATCTCCTTGTACTACCAGATGTTCGTCTGGGATCAACTGCAGTCCATTGGAGCCGCTGTCTACGCCGACTGACTGTATAGTGCCGTCAATGTCGGTTACCGTACCCACGACTGAGCCAATGAATGACCCGTAGATGTCCTTGACATCCTTGCCGATGATCTCAGTGTCGTTGTTGTTTGTCATGTGTGACTATGTACTAGTTTGTATAACTAATATCAAGTCAGAATTATTGATAGTTTTTGTTAGCTTATTTTTACAAACTTTCCGCATCCGTGCCGTGACGTGTAGGAGACGGCGTCTGTCTGAAGGTGGGTGACGGCAGAACGGGGCCGTGCAGGTACCGCGCGGCTGACTGTACGGTGCTCCCGTTGACCCTAGCATGTCTTTTGACGTGTTACTGTCAAGAAGACGGGACAGGATAGACTAACGTGTACGAATATAGACACATATGTGCTTGGTGCGGATATAATTTTGGTCCGAGACATCCCTAGGGCGGATGGCGCAAAATGTAAATTCATCAGGTACAAACCAAGCGCATTGAGGTTTTTTGGTTCTGGGGGTGACCGGTATGTGGATGAGAGAGAGGCGCTACACAAGGCATCCTCGCTTGCAGAGTCGGACAGGCCAAAGGATGCCATACCGGTGTACAATCAGATACTAAAGCAGAACCCACACAACACAAAGGCGCTGTATGGCAAGGGGATGACGCTGAATCGAATAAAAAAATACTCTGATGCGGTTACATGCTTTGACCGCGTGCTTGCCATAAATCCAGACGACGTGAAGGCACTCAACAACCGTGGAATCGCCATGGCCGAGATGGGCAACATCCAGGATGCCGCCGAATACTATGACAAGGCAATAAGGGCAGACCCCAAACACGCACCGTCATACTTTAACATGGGCGTACTGCTTGATCGGCTGAGGGAGCACGGCGACGCGATAGAGATGCTTGAAAAGGCCCACGACTTGGATCCTAAAAAGGCAAACGCACTCTTCTACAAGGGGATTGTCCTAGGCAAGATGAGGCGCCACGAGGAGGCACTTGCATGTTTTGAACAGGTGCACAAAGGTCACCCCGATCACAGGGATGCCCATTTTCACAAGGGGATAGAGCTGGCGGAGACTGGCAGGCACGAACAGGCCATTCGAATATTCGACAGGCTGATCTCCGGCCAGGGCAACAACATCAACTTGATGTATGCAAAGTCTCGCAGCATGGCGGCCCTTGGAAGATATTCCGAGGCGCTAGAACTCCTAAAGCTCGCAACATCGGGAGGTTCAAAGACCATACGCAAATGGGTAAAAGAGGAACCTGCATTCATTCCGTTGCACGGTGATCCGCAGTTTAGAAAGATTGCAAGGTTGTAGAAGACGCTGCCCTAGGAGAATGAACGACTGTAATCTTCTGTCACTTTCATCTCTTTTACACATATTCCAAGTCTGGATACTGGCAACAGTTCCATATCAAAGACAATGATCTTAAGCCTATTGGAATGCGCGATTTGAAGAGAAAATACTCCCCCACAAATTTCAACATAAGAGCGTCTGGGTTTAACCCCCCTTGTCAAAAACTTTTCAGCTTTTAATCGTATGACTTCACCTGTCCTGCCTAGTACAAAAAATGGCTGTAAAAAAGATCTCTTTAGCAGTACAACATGGGTTTTTCAGTCGTGTTTAAGTGCAT
>RKRU01000088.1 GCA_007571225.1 Nitrosopumilaceae archaeon
TGGCTCCACCGACTCTGGCTCCACCGACTCTGGCTCCACCGACTCTGGCTCCACCGACTCTGGCTCCACCGACTCTGGCTCCACCGACTCTGGCTCCACTACATCCAGTTCTTCTGGTTCTGGTACTTTTGCAGAAGCGTTGTCATCAGGCGTAACATCCTGATCTGGCGCGTCGTCCGTACTGACTACGAAAATATCAACATTCTCTATTCCCACCAGCAGTCCGGTGATGGTCAGGGTCCTGTCAGACAGTACGAACTCGTCATGAAGACTTGCATCGGTCACAATGTCTATTATCGCTCCATCCGAGAAGAGATCGTCAAAACTCCTGTGATTCAGCATGATCGTCACATCGGCCGCATTTACGGATGGCTCATCTCCAAAGTTTACGACAAGCGCCAAAAGCGGGAATCCGTCATGATACTCAGCCCTCTCTATGATCAGGCCTGTCGACTCGTATACGAGTATGCTTGGAATCTCTTCTGAAAACTTATCGGACCGTTCGTCCATCAGGGTGATGCTGTCGGCGTACACGTATGCCGGCAACGACATCATCGCAATACAACATACGGCAGCTACGGCCGGCAGGCTGTATGATGTAGCTTGCTTGTCGCGACGGCCGGCCGTCCTTTTAGGAGAATATCCCAAACTCAACGCAACATCTGTCATTCTGTTATTGTTAAAAGTAGCGATAATCGTCGTCGTGTTGTTTGGCCTGCATCAATCTGTTGCAGAAACCTGTCTTGTGTGGGTACGACCACTGCGGTGTCCTTTTGCCGGCTAGATGACCCCGCGCAGAATCTGTATGATCTTTTCTCCCACGACATTGGCAGCCAGTGACTGTGCCTCCCTAGTCTGCGCTCCTATGTGCGGCGTCAACAGTACGTTGTCAAGTTCGGCCAGCCTGTTATCCGTTGCAGGCTCCTTTTCAAATACGTCTAGTCCGGCGCCTCCTAGCCTCCCGCTTGCTAGCGCGTCATATAGTGCGTCCTCGTCAACCACACCGCCTCTCGAGGCGTTTATCAGCACAGCGCTGTCCTTCATCATCGCAATCTTCTGTTCGTTTATGAGATGGTGTGTAGAGTCAAGTAGCGGAACATGCAAGGACACATAGTCCGAACTCTTCAACAGCGTATCCAAATCCGTCTTCATAAGCCCAACTTCCCTTGCAAAACTCTCGTCGATCGGTACCACATCGTGTCCGATGACATTCATGTTGAATGCGCGCGCAAGTCTTCCAAGCCTTTTTCCGATGTTTCCCAAGCCTACTATTCCTATGTACTTGCCCCTCAACTCGGTTCCCTTCAACTCCTTTTTCAGCCACACCCCGTCCCTGATGGCTCTGTCGCCTCTTGCAGTGTGCCTAGCAAGTGTCAGCATCATACCGATGACCAGCTCTGCTACTGCATTCATTGCGCCTTCTACCGCATTGACTACGCGTATCCCCTTGGCGCGGGCAGCATTTTGATCGATATTGTCAAGTCCCACCCCCACGCGTGCTATAACGATGCAGTTTTCCGCCCTATCGATCATCTCTTTTGTGATTGTCGTCCGGCTTCTGACTACAATTATGTGGAATTTGCGAATCTTCTCCATTATCTGCTCACTTGTGATCTCCGGTTCGTAGGATACGGACAGGCCGTTATCTGCAAGTATCTTTTGTAGTATAGGATCGACCTGATCACAAATAAGCGCGTGTTCTTGATACTTCATATCCTGCCTCCAAACCTGTAAAATATAACTTGTGGGCAGACAACGGTCCGGTTTGTGGGGGCTGCCACAAACAGACGGCGGGAAAAGGGGGGAGAGGAAGTAGAGGTATTTGTAACATGCCGTACGCCGTATTCTGTGCGGCAGGCATAATGCGGATCCATCAAGTGAACGGAGCCGATTAAAATAAAAAATAAGATTAGTTGTATTAGGAAGTAAGAATATCTGCTACTGCCGGGATGACTTCCCAGAGCGCAACATACTCGCCACTCTCTTGCATCTCCATTACTACCTCGTCTGTGTACAGGCCGTGGATGTTCTTTGCGGGATGCTCTATGGTGTTCATTCCTGATGGCGGAATGGCATCACTTGGATTGCCTAGTACGTACGCATAGGATGGTACCGGAGCCTCAATTATGCCGGCATCAACTAGGGTCGGGTTCAGGTTGAACGGATCCCCTGCTACAAATACCGTGGCGGCACCGGTAAAGATGGCTGCATAATCGTGGTTGACTGCTGCGTATGCGCCGGGCTCGTCGAAGACTAGGTCCACTATCATTCCTTGTGAACCGCCTAACAGCCACGTCTCAGTTGCTGCAGACTGGATTCTGTTGCCCTGTGTGACCCTGTCTAGGATCTCTCCCACTATGTGGAAGAATACCGGCTCGTTGCCTTGGTTCTCGACAAAGATCCTCACGTGCTGATCGTTCTCTACAAAGAGAAGCTGTGACTGGTACTGCTTGAGCTCTAGATCGTTCCATGGCTGTGCAACGAATATGTTCTTGTTGGTATCGCCCTTGACTAGCAGGTTGTGTGCCATGTTTGGAACATAACCAAATGACATTCCGTTGACGACGGTCAGATCATTCTGGTGGCCGAACATTGCGGACTGATCAAATGCTCCCGTATCAGTCAGATAGAGCTGACTGTACTGCAATTGGAACTCCAGTGCGTCTGCGTCATAGAACACTCTGTCAACCTCACCGCTTCCGGTGGTCTTCTCTACCATGAGTTTCTTGTATCCGTTTGCAGGATCAACGATTGCGATTCCATACATGCCAGAGAGCACATGCTGGTCCATGAGGGCGAGCTTGACACCTGAGCAGTGGTACTTGAAGATTCCAGCGGATTCTGCAATAAAGCAGTACTGGCTTGTCTCTCCAGGCATCACCGACTCGTAGACGGATGATGTGATCTGTGCTGAATGCATGTCGTTGCCGTGTGGAAGGGGCTCGTCATCGGGGATGACTAGCGTCATCTTGATTACGTCACCCTGCATCACTCTGATTGTGGGTCCTGGAACCATGCCGTTGAAGGTCATGGCACTATACGTCTTGTCTCCCATTATTGGAAGCTCCACGCTCTGAGCATAGAGATCAAAGTTGTGAACCGTCCTTCCAGACGCCTCCAGTACATCACAGTCAGATTCGGCAAATGCTTTTGGCATAGTCAGTTGCAGACCGCCCATATGGCGAATCTGGTCCATCATATCGGCATCTGTGCTGATTGTCTCGATAGACTGACCAGTTATCTGGGTTTGCGTATATGTACTTCCGAATAAGGTTGCGCCCATTACGGCTACAGCTGCAACCGTAAAGAGCATACTAACACGCTTATTCATGTTGCGAGCAGCTAAATTACTATATAAAAATATATTGAACAAGAATCTGGGAGCGTGTTTATGAACACATTTTATGCTTGTTGTTAATTGTGCGGTGCTGAAAATCAACATATAATTCGCAGCCCAATCTCAGGATATAATATGAGATCTTTTGGTAGATGAGGTTGGAGGAAAGTCGCATCAGATGTCCTGTCTGGTTTCCTAGTGGGGAAGATCTGTGTATGTGGCTTGAAGCAGGGCCTGATACGGTAAATACACTTGCCCTTGGTGCACGTGACGATATGACCAAACCGCCGTTTTCGCGTCCGGTACAACAGTAATCCGTATTGGCGATGATGGTAATGATGGTGGTGATGACAATGGTGATGACGATGATGATGTGTAGTGATGATGATGATGATGATGATGTGTGGTGTGGTGTACTTTAGCAACATGTCAAAAAAAAAAATCCTGTTTTGGAATGTCTGGATTTAGTGAAGTATTTACAGGTGAGCATTACACGGTCATGTTGTGAGGGTTGTAGATACATCGGTACCGGGTACTCCAGACTCTGAACCGGCAAGACACCTTAGACAAGATCCCATACTTGCACATGTGATGGATCTGGCCAACACGGATCTGTTCATGGAACCGTCACCGAACCTGTACCAGTCTCTGGTTCAGACTATAGCCACGCAGCAGATCTCGGGACATTCTGCAAGAGCAATCTCTAAAAGATTCGAACAGCTGTATGCGAACGGCTACCCAAAACCATCTGACGTCACAAACACACCTGACCGCCTAATGCGCAAAGCTGGACTCTCGATTGGAAAGATCAGGTGCATAAAGGATGTCTCGGAGCTGATTGAAGATGGCGTGATACCCATAGACCGCTTTGACGATCTGCCAGACGAGGAGATAAGATCGATGCTCATGCAGGTTAAAGGGATAGGCAGGTGGACTGTTGACATCTTTATGATGTTCGGGATGGCGCGTCCAGACGTGATGCCAGCAGGTGACCTTGGCATCAGAAAGGGCATCCAGCAGTTTTACTCCTTTCTCGGAATGCCTTCAGAGGACGAGGTAGATGAGATCGCCAGAAAGTGGAGTCCCTACAGGACCGCAGCGGCTATGTACATCTGGATGGCCCAGCGTTAGACCCCCTCCACTTCAGTGTCCTGATTTCATATGGGATAAATACACATGATGTGTGGGGTTACCTGTGGAGAAGATCGCTTTTGTCACGGGGGCATCGTCTGGAATAGGCAGGGCCACGGCAGTTT
>RKRU01000152.1 GCA_007571225.1 Nitrosopumilaceae archaeon
TAAACGGTTACAACCGGTCTTATGAGACTAGCCAGCACTCGAGTTTTGGAAAGAACAATCTGCTCGTATGTGGCAAGGGAGTGGTGCGGCGTGCCTAAACTGCATGACTGCCGTCTGGCAGGCCCGTGCAAGCTTTACTATGCCCGTGCCAAGTTACCCAGTATGGGGCCCTGCAACCCCCTATCAACACGTGAAGTGTATCAAGCTTACTATACCTGTGCTAAGTTACCGGACGGACCTTGCGCAATATAACCATGGATCCGTTCTTGTCGTCACTCTTTTCTGTCCTTTAGTAGATTTTTGAGCATTATCCTGTTTATGCCGTCAATTACGGCCTTTACGCTTGTAGTTACTATATCCTCCCCCACGGATTTTGTCGATATCGTATTGCCGTGCTCGTCTTCTACTACAATGGTCACCTCGCAGAGTGCCGTGGAGCCTCCAGATATGGAGGCCAGGTTGTAGTCTTTGACCTGTAGCTTGGCAGTCCTTCCCATAGTACCCTCGATTGCCTTGAGCGCCGCATCGACTGGGCCCACGCCGTAAGCGGTACCTGCAAACTCTCTGTCGTCTATGGCTAGCTTGACAAACGCGTACGGCATCGTACCTATGCCTGTGGAGACTGAAAATCCTATCAGCTTTACCAATCTTCTTATACCCTTCTCCCCAAGCACCTCGCTTGCGATGGTGAGAAGCTCCACATCTGTTATGAACTTGCCTTGGTCGCCTATGGCCTTTATCTTCTCTAGTATTGCATACGACTGCCTGTCGTCGGTCTCTATCCCATACTCACTCAGCATTGCATTCATTCCATGGATGCCTGCGTGTTTGCCCACATGCAGCCATCTTTTACGGCCTACTAGTTCGGGGCTTATGGGCTCGTAGGTGAGCGGGTTGTTCAGTATGCCATGTGTATGGATTCCAGATTCGTGTCCGAACGCATTCTCGCCCACTATGGCCTTGTTGGGCTGCACCTGCATCCCGACTGTCTTTGAGAGGTACTTTGATGTGTCGTAGAGCCGCTCGGACGTGACGCCTGTAGTGTATGACTCGCCGTTGCCATGCGAGAGGCACTTTAGCGCCATGACAAACTCCTCAAGCGATGCATTTCCAGCGCGCTCCCCTATGCCGTTTATGGTTACGTGTGCACACGACGCGCCCGCCTTTATACCTGCAAGGGCGTTTGCAACTGCAAGCCCAAAGTCGTTGTGGCAGTGCACGCTGATGGGAAGGTTTGACGATGCCTCCACTGCATCTGCAGTTATCTCTGCAATATACTCTGGTGTCGAATATCCCACGGTGTCGGGTATATCAATGCGGTCTGCTCCCGCGGCGGCGACTGCGGAGAATACTTTACTAAGAAAGCTCCGGTCGGTTCTAGTTGCATCTTCTGCAGAGAACTCGACTTGCATGCCGCGCGACTTTGCATACTCTACGGCATCCACTGCCTTGGCTACTGCCTCTTCGCGCGTTATCTTTAGCTTGTACTGCAGATGTATATCCGATGTCGCAATAAACGTGTGTACATAATTTAGTCCCGCATCGGCAGCCGAGTCTATGTCCTTGCGGTTGGCCCTTGCAAGGCCTGCAATCTCGCACGAGAGACCCTCTGCTACAATCATGCTGACTCCCCTATGCTCGCCGTCAGACACCACGGGAAAACCGGCTTCTATAACGTCAACCCCGAGATCGTCTAGCTTCTTTGCAATGGCAAGCTTCTGCTCTGGAGATAGTGATATGCCCGGCGTCTGCTCGCCGTCGCGCAGCGTCGTATCAAATATTCTTATCCTTCTTGATGTCATACCCCGCTCCTCTGCAGTGCTGCCACTCCGGTTCTGGCCACATCAATGATGCCAAACTGCTGTGCAAGCTCCTCAAAGGCGCGTATCTGGTCCGGGGTAGCAGTCAGCTCCACCATTATAGAGTCCCGCTTTACATCGTGTACTTTTCCGTCGTAGGCCCCTGCCATCTTGTTTATCTCCATGCTGTCCTTTGCGTCCTTTACCTTTATCCGGAATATGCACAGCTCGCGGTAGACTGTCTTGTTCTCGTCTAGATGGTTTACCCGTATGACATCTATCATCTTTGCCAGCTGCTTTACTATCTGGTCTATCTGCTTCTTGTCCCCGTATGTGGTTATGGTAATTTTTGAGTATTCTGGATCTGCCATGACGCCTACTGATATGCTGTCGATGTTGAAGTTTCTAGATCGGAAGAGATGGGTCACCCTGAAGAGTATGCCCGGCTTGTTTTCAACTACAAGAGAGAGTATTGCCCACATATAACCACCTATTATGACGGAAGGATCATCTCCTTGAGGGGTGTGCCGGGGGCCACAAAGGGCAGTACGTCCTCTTCTGGGTCTATGGGTATGTCAATTACAGTGACTATGTCACTTGAGAGTGCAGTCTTGATGGCAGCGTCAAGCTCCGCCATGGACTGGGCCCTTATTCCTTGGGCGCCGTAGGACTCGGCCAGCTTTACATAATCAGGACACTTGCCTTGGTCTACCCCGACCATTCTGCGGTTGTAGAATGTTCTCTGCCATTGTGCTACCATTCCAAGCGTGTAATTGTTGACTAGAAATACTATAACCGGAATGTCTTCTAGGACTGCGGTGGCAAGGGAGTTCTCAGTCATGTTAAAGCTGCCGTCGCCTGCAATGTCCACTACATGTACGTCGGGCCTGGCCACCTTGGCACCTATCGCTGCTGGGAATCCCCATCCCATGGTTCCAAGGCCGGTGGAGCTGAAGAAGGTGCCCGGCTGGATGACATCGTAGAAGAGGGAGGCCCACATCTGATGCTGCCCCACCTCAGTCGTAACTATGGACTTTGGTGGGAGCAGTTCGCGCAACTTGCGAAGTATCTTGGCCGCTCCCATCTCGCCGGGATGCAGCTTTAGGTTCTCCTTCCAGTATGCCTTTATCTCCTTGACATGTTTGAGCCACGGCGTGTCCCTTGCAAGCTGGGGCTTATTCTGAAGCAGCCGTACCATTATACGCAGCGACGCCTTGACATCACCAACTATGGCTATGTTGGTGGTCTGATTCTTTCCTATCTCAGCTGGATCCACATCCATGTGGATTATCTTCAGCCTGCGCTCAAACGCCTCAAACGTGCCCACGGACCTGTCAGAAAACCTAGTTCCTATGGCCAGTACACAGTCAGCCTCGGTCATTATCTTGTTGGCCTCTGCATGCCCGTGCATCCCAATGGGGCCTAGGGAGAGCGGGTGTGTCTCTGGAAACGCGCCCTTGCCCTTGAACGTGGTGACTACGGGTATCATGAGGGATTCTGCTACTGACTGCAGCTCTGCAAACGCAGATGAGATTATGGTTCCGCCTCCTGCTAGTATGACGGGCTTTTCAGAACCGAGCAGCATCTCGATTGCGCGCTCCACATTGGCAATGTCCGGGTCTGTCCACGGGTGGTATCCTTGGATGCGAAACTCGTCTTCGAAGGTCATCTCTGCTTCGTTCTGTTGTACGTCCTTTGGTATGTCGATTAGTACGGGCCCAGGCCTGCCTGTCTCGGCTATAAAGAAGCCCTTCTTAACTGCCATGGGAATCTCTGCTGCATTCTTGGGCTGGAATGCGTACTTTACTACCGGATTTGACATGCCGATTATGTCGCTCTCTTGGAATGCGTCCCTTCCAATCATGGCAACTGGGACCTGCCCGGTGACGGCCACCATGGGGGCCGAGTCGGCCTGTGCAGTAGCTATTCCCGTAAGTATATTGGTGGCGCCAGGGCCGGAGGTGGCAAAGCAGACACCCGGCTTGCGGCTGACTCTGCCGAATCCATCTGCCATGTGGGCTGCTGACTGTTCGTGTCGTACAAGTATGTGGCGGATGTCACACCGAGAAAATTCGTCGTACATGGGAAGGTTTGCGCCTCCTGGAAGCCCGAATACCTGCTTGACTCCCTCCTTTCCCATGGCAGTCATGAGCGCCTTGGCGCCCGTCATAACCTGGCCCTTCTCTACAAGATTGCTTGTCATAGATGTTCAATCACGCCTACAACAGCGCTGCCGTTGAGGGCAGCAATGTTGCTCTGTCTTCTTTCACAAAATATGTACTGTTCAATCTAATGATTCAATGACTGTGTTCACTTCTAATAAATTTTCCGTCTCCAAAATGGTACGGCCGCAAGTGGGCAGTTGGCGGGTCGGTATCAGCACCCGGGCATATAGTTGGCGGGTATGACTTCACCTGCCCCGCACAGTACAAAAAGTCCATAGCTCCACACACAGCACCCTACAAGAGGTTGCCCTCCTCCACGGTACTAGAGTTCGGCGCAAACAATCTGTTGAATTTGTGCCTAGGATCAGTCATTTGAGCGTGATAGACTTACAGCTGCTGGGCGCCTTTAGTGGTAATCTTTTAGTATGACTTCACCTGCCCCGCACAGTACAAAAAGTCCATGGCTCCACGCACACCGCACCCTGCAAGGGGTTACCCTCCCTCTCCTCCACTATACTACTTGGACTCGGCGCAAACAATCTGTTGAATTTGTGCATGGGATCAGTCATTTGCGCG
>RKRU01000066.1 GCA_007571225.1 Nitrosopumilaceae archaeon
GTGTTGGAGGTTGGGTAGGAAGAGTGGGTACGGGAGACTGGAGAACATACACGAGGAGAAAGGCTCAACATCACTCTAGGATTCAGTTCATTTCACCACCTGGCAGTCACATCCAAAAAACCATTTACAGTACGACTTTATACGCAGGACTCCCACACAAGACATGGACTGTATATTCTGTAGTATAATAGCCAAGACGATACCAGCAAAAATCCTGTCTGAAACCAGTCATTCTTTGGCCCTGCTTGACGCGTTTCCCCTGGCCCGCGGACACGTACTCGTACTGCCAAAAAGACACCTACAGAAGATTCAGGACTTGGAGTTGGTGGAAAATACCGATCTCTTTGCGCTGGTACAAAGTATGACGACAAGAGTGGACTCGGCCATGACAGGCTCCAGCCTCATAGCCATACACAACGGCAAGGACGCCGGACAGGATATACCGCACCTGCACGCACATATAGTTCCGCGAAGCCAAGACGACCCGGCAGGGGCCATACACAGTATGTTCAACAAGGCTCCAGAAAGGATGTCCGAACCCGTAGCCGATCAGATATGTAAAATGCTAAAGGACAACTGATTCAGTGATTTATCGCTTCCACTCCAGACGCGCACCGCAGGGCCCGGGCATCGGCCGCGCCCGGCTGCCACACGTAGTAAACGAAGTAAACATTCGCTCTTACTAGCAGACATTGGAAGCCACGAAATGAGTTTTCTGATTGTTAATTTTTATCTCTCACTACGCATGTATTGGATCCTGCCCAGAAGGCAACCATTAGTATCCCCCATACATGAATATCTGGTTATGAGTACAAACTTGACAAGCCTTCTGCGCTGGACTGAGTCGCCCTAGAAGCGCCGATCTTAACTGTAAACTCTTGCAGTCGCATGACAGGGCCCTGTTGCCGGCCGCGCCTGCATCGGTAGCCTAGTACGGGAACAACCGCTCTCGGGTGTCTAGGTTCTCCACACGGATGGCCTTTGTGGGGCATGTCTCGGCCGCATTCATTATCTTGTTTACCCCCGCCCCACGCTGGTTGATTACGGAAGACTTTGGATTCATCATTGTAGCCTTGTTGATCTCAAATACATCGGGCGCTATAATCTCGCAGCTGCAGCACCCTATGCAAAGACTCTTGTCAACATCGACGAATATGTTCGGTTGTCTGTCCGGCTCGGCGGCCTTTTCAAACTCCCCGTTCCTTCCGTCTGGACGGACCCGCGCGTTATAGTCCTCCCAGAACTTCTTCTCATACTCCTTCCAAAAGTTTGGATCTTCATCCTCCACGTTCTTAGTAAACCGGCTCCAGTCCTGCTCTGGGATTGTTCCATCTGTAGGCCCCGCGCCCCACTGTGCCCGGTTCCTTCTCGTACCGGTCTTGGTATACCTGTTCTTCTCAGATGTCGTCGTGGCCGATGCAACACTGCCGGCAGCAGATGTCGGATTATTCTTGAGATAATTGTAGGCCTCTGTAACCTTTTTGAACTCGGTTCCGTCTCCGCTGTTTCGGTCCGGGTGCAGCTCTAGGGCCATCTTCCTGTACGCGGCCCTGATCTCTTCTTCTGAGGAACCCGAATCCACATTCAACGTACGGAGGGCTTGATAGGCGTTCACAATTATTAATAAAACTGCCACATTAAAAATAATTGCCCGTTCTGCAGTTATGAAGCTCGCATGACGGCGGCCGGACGGACAGTCTGCATGCCACACGATGCCCAGTTTACGATCACACTGCTAGCCGCACATGGTTTTAATATAATCATAATAAACTCAATGTATTTAACAAAGTTTGTCCTCAAAGTTTCATGACTGAGAGTTACAATTCCACTGCAAAGGTGATAGTACTGCGTACGATGCTTAGCGAAGCTGCAGCGGCCGAACTGATAGAAAAAAAGAAGACATCTGCATTCAGCTCCTTGCGTTCGCGGCCCAAAAAAGAGACGATCAACCTGCAGGAGATAAAGCTGATGTACGAGTGTATAAGAACCGTCTCCGGCAGATACGTCGCAGACTATCTCCGACACAAGGTACACACCATTACAGTTGACAGGTCGGTAAACGAGGTGATAATAGGCGATGCCAGATTCGAGCGCAAGACCGAATCAAAGTTCAAAAAGATGCTCAATCCGCGCCAAGGATCAAACAAGATAGACATCGCGCTAGAGGAGCATGTGTTTGTGGATCAGTCAAAGGAGATTACAATAGACAGTGGGGGCAACGAAGTTAGCAGGAGCAAGCACAAGATCAACCAAGATACTATGGAGGTACACCCATCAAAGGTGCTAGAAGATGCCGAAAACGTCATAGGTCCCAGCATGGAACGCGAGGACGCAGTAGCGCGTCTAGAGGAGAGTATGAAGGGCGCAATTGAACCGGACAGTGCAGACCTTGTAGAACAGTTTGAGCTGAACGAGATTATAGAGTTGTACGTACCCATATACGAGGCCAGAATAACGGGGCCTGACAGCAAGGTTGTAACCATGCGGATAGATGCTGCAAGAAAGAAGGTTGTGTGAGCCGACAGGGTACGTAGTAAAAGAAGAAAATATCCGTACTCTAATCCACATTGTAGGCACTGATTTATTCTATCTTGAACGAATATCTTCTGCCTTTACTACGGGGGGCGTAGTAAAAGAAAAAAATATCCGTACTCTAATCCACATTGTAGGCACTGATTTATTCTATCTTGAACGAATATCTTCTGCCTTTACTACGCAATGTTCTCGGTTAGTTTTGACATGTTTCTTTGATCTATTGCTGCTGAAAAGCATACCGTTGTTAATGCAGATGTAGATTCTATCCAGAATACGGGGGGCTGGCTAGAGTGTGACTGTTTACGTCCAGCATACACAATTTGCCAAATTTGCGTCTAGAATTAGTCATTCGGGCGTGAAGGACGTAAACAGTTACGCTAGGATTCTCTAGAGTACAAGCGGCCCTAATCAGTCTCAGATAATGATTTTGTCAAAAAATATGGCTAATTTTTGTTTGATCATGTTGTAGATTAGGATCCGACAGGTACCATGGATGGCATAGTTAATTTTATGATTATATAATTAGTGTTGAAATCATGCTATTTTGTATATTTGATGATGATTGTAGCTGTGATTAGGTTGGCCGGGGTACAAACGGCTGAGATTTGTGCCCTGGAGAAACCCTAGCCAGCCCTCCGTATTTTGGACAGAATCCTTTTGGGTACCATCTACTGATCACATTATTATGGGTATCTAAAAGGTTTCAGTTTGCGCACCTGCATCTGGCATCACAAGATGTAGAAACGGTTCAAATCATCAACTCACAATAGTAAATTGACTAAACATGACTAAATGGATTCATCACTAGAACGAATATCATGAGATTCGCCAGCCCCCGTATTTTGGACAGAACCTGTTCTGGTTCCAACTACTACTACTGAATTCAGGTAACCCAACTTTCCAACAAAGTCTAGGTACCCATAACTTATCAGTCCCCATCCGACAGTATATTTATTGGGCAGGGGCCTAGAAGACGCATCTTGAAGATTGCAGTGATGGGCATGGGGGTGGCAGGTTCATACCTCATGGCCAGGCTGCGGGATTCTGAGCACGATGTGGCCGGGTACGAGATGATGCCGGCCGAGAGGCATGATTCCATATGTGCGTGGGGTACGATAAAGCCGGTACTCTCAGAGTTCTGCAGTAAGGTAGGTATAGACTTTGATCGGTTTCTCATTCACGACGGAAAGCGCATGCGCGTTAGGATGGGAAGCGGCACTAGGTTTGACATAGGACTGCACGGATTGTGTACGTACGACAAGCTCGGGCTGATCAAGGAGTTCATGCGCGGCTCGGACATCACATACGGCAAGCCCCCGACACTTGCCACACTAGAAAAAGAGTACGACATGATAGTAGATTGTACAGGATTTCACAGGGCATACCTGCCAAAATTGAGTGAGGACTTTTTTCTACCTACGTACGAGTACAAGGTGGAGTATGACGACGGAGTTCCATACGACGACTTTTACATAGAGCCATTTCCCGGAATGTCTGGCTACTTTTGGTACTTTCCCCTTGGAGAAAAATGGGCCCACATAGGTGCCGGCGATTACAACAAGAACCACATAAAGGCTACTGATGACTTTCTGCAAAAGCACGGAGGACGCATAATCAAGACCAAGGGGCGCCCCATCAGACTGGCAACACCAAACAGGTGCAAGCCGTTCTACAGCGGTAAGGTGGTAGGCGTCGGAGAGTCCATCGGGACGGTATACGCACTGCTCGGCGAGGGAATAATACCGTCAATGCAGTGCGCCGAGATCTTCCTTGCAAACATGAATGACCATGCCGCATATGAGAGGGCAGTAGACGACCACTACAGAGTATACGGCCGCGTCTTTAACTTTGTACGGGCAAAGATACACAAGGAATTCAGCTTTGTCCGGTCGCTTCCGGATTTTATGAGTATATTCCGTTATATGAAGAAGCACGAGGACCGGTTTGGCATGGACATACGTATGGCCGACCTGATAAAGGTGGCAAGGGCTTAACGG
>RKRU01000169.1 GCA_007571225.1 Nitrosopumilaceae archaeon
AGAGAAAGTATAAACGCCTAGACAATTATCACAAGACAACCTGATGAGCCAATTGCTGATACAGAGGGTCCGTGTAGACCGGTTTGATATGGGAGTTACCCCATGAATCCATGCTGGATTTCAATACTGCTATCTTGTTATCACCTCATGTTGAACCACCAGCTGCCCAACCACATGAATCCATGCTGGATTTCAATACTGCTATCTTGTCTGTAGATGCTTTCAAGGCCCCACCTCTAGTTCCCGATAAGTCCGCCGTCTTCTGCTCATGGACTGTGTTGTATACAGTAGGATAAAGATCATTTGGTCATCTTTGTAGGGTACTGTGTGTAGAGAACCCTAGACTTTTTGTACTGTGTGGGGCAGGTGAAGTCATACCCCGGTTTCTAGACGCAACTGGCTTAGCCGAAAGGTTCACGATTTGTTTTTCCGGCAGTCAGAATATCAAATGCGCACCGTTGCTTGGGTTCACATCAACAAACAGAAGAAAATTATGATGTCCTGTAAAATACTCATTCATGCCTAATCCAGACCACCTCCTAGGAACAGATTTCCAAGACGGACACATATGCAGATATTAAAAAAAGATGTCACTGGTCATTTGACAAGATGGAGAGTATTGGCATAGCATCCCATTGATACATGGTGTATTCCAGAACTCCAGAGCAATAACGATCGTATTTTTTATAAAAATCGTTGGCTTCCGATTCTGTTGCCTCAAATACTGCCATAGACGAGATCTCGTTGTCAAACGAACCGGACCACATCATCTTTCCTCTCGACTGCCATTCGTCTACAAGCGAAGATACCTGCAGGGCAACGTTTGGCAGTTTCTGCATGTCAGGTTTGTCCTTGACATTGCTGATTATGACCCATGACTTAATTTCAGCTTGACTCATGCGGAAACTAGAATTGTTTTGATATTAAAGACAGCGATCGTTTCACGGCTGTGTTTTAAATATGTAAAACATCAAGTATTTCACGTGGTTTGCGCATGTAATTGAACGGCGGACAGGATGCATGGTAATGATGGATAAATGGACAACCTGCATATCTTGTTTAAAACGCGGCAGCTGGATGGTTTTCTGACTGTGCGGTTGTAATTGCGTACATGGTTCAAATTTGATCCGGCTGCAATCATCTATTCGGATTTTATCTCGGTCATGGGTCTGTGCAGATGTCCAAGTATCAGATGCGCACACATTGAAATGACAATAGACCTGTTGCGTATTAACAGTCTGAGAGGTTCTATCCAGAATACGGGGGCTGGTTAGGGTTCTCTCTAGGACATACAAATCCCAGCCGTTTGCACCCAACCCAACCTAATCAACAGCTACAACAGCATCAAATATACAAAGACAGCATGATTTCAAAGCCAATAATCCCATCATAAAATCAACTGGACCACCCATGGCACCTGTCGGATCCCAGTCTACAACATAATCAAACCAAGATCAACTATATTTTTGACAAAATCATTATGAGACTGGTTGGGGACAGGGTTCTAGTGATAACCCTGGCCAGCCCCTGTATTCTGGATAGAACCATTCTCACAGTTACTGAACATGGGTAAGAGGATTTCCTTTGTAATCACCTAACAGCTGTTATGTTCCTCATACCCAAATGGCTTATTATAGGCACAGCATATTGTTTACACCAAACTCAAACGGCTGCGCATATAACAGAATATGGTATGCTAGACAACTAGTCTGTCAAACCATGTCAGGGTTTCAGTATCATCGAAACTACATCCTCGACTACTAGGTCAAAATTTGCATCAACTCTTGACTTTATCTCCGAGAGTCTGGCCTCTCCTTCTTCGGTAATTTTCTTGGACTCGATTTCCGCCTTCTTTTTGGACTTGTTAATGAGGGTTTCAGCCTCCTTGGCGGCCATCTCTCGTGTCTTCTCCATAAGAGACTCTATCTCGCCTTGGGTACGGATTGCAATCTGTTTTTTGATGTCGCCCACCTTGCCGTTTAGGGAGTCAAGATCATCTTCAAGCGCGTTCAGTGATTTTATAATCTTAGAAACCTTGGAATCTGCCACGGCGGCAGCGGCCGAATCATTACCCATGTATCAGCGGACTTGGGATCTATACTTAAACCATTTCATTTTAGGTCTTCAGACCGGTTGCCCGGATCCTTGGGGCAAACGGGTCCGTACTGTAGTAAATTCAGGTACGTACTGTAGTAAATTCAGGTTGATACTGCGGTATTCCTTCTGCCCACTGCCATGCGTAGTAAATTCAGGTACGTACTGTAGTAAATTCAGGTTCGTGCCCGCCGTCGGTCTGCTGGCTGACGGTCGACTGCCGATACCGGACCTAGCACGCTGCATCACATATTGTAGATGTTGTAGGATCACAAAGCGCCGCGGGCGCGATTGGTATAACGGGCAGTCGGTATAACGGGTTGAAGCCGCCGCCACACTTCTCCCAAACACAGGAGGCGCGATTGGTATAACGGGCAGTCGGTATAACGGGCAGTCGGTATAAGCAAAACTATAATCAACAAGAAGGCAGAACAAGCCAGCCGCAACTAACGTATGTCGTTCCGACCTGAACGCCAATGTAGTATCTGAAAGTTGGTATTTAACCGGTCAGGTTCTGAGTTTGTTGCATAACTCTACCTGACATGGATTTGGTCGCTCTTATGTTGAATTTTGTGGGTGGTTTGAACGTAACCGTTTGCGTCCCCCACACCGAAATGACTGATTCTAGGCACAAATTTGGCAAATCGTTTACACTGGACGTAAACAGTTACCAAAGGATCACAGGCGCCCCGCGCCGCGTAACCATTTACGCCCCCCACACGCCTGAATGATATATTCTAGGCACAAATTTGGCAAATCGTTTACGCGAGACGTAAACAGTTACCGTCCCGCTAGGGATCATGCTGCATGTAACCCGTCAGGGCAGAAACCGTGCGGCCAAGTACAGCACTTGTAATCCACACGGGCAATGATGATGTGTCTTTCATTAGTATCAAAAATATAAAGACCACTACACACGCCGTGTAAAGACGGACCCCGCAGTACAGTTGTGGTTCCTAGCCTTCAAGCATCATTATGGCCCTGGCAATATCACCATCGGCATCGGTCAGGGCTGCCTGAGCCTTCTCCTTGTCCACCCCGGTCTGATCGCATATCATATCCAAGTCGTCATCATTGAACATGGGAACCTCCAGTTCGCGCTCCGAATAATCCTCGGCCGTAATGGTAAATATGGTGGAATCCTTGCCCTTCATCTCCGTAACCGTGGGATTCTCAATTATGATCTCTTTGTTGTTTGTCTTTATGGTCACTTCGCGCACGTCACTCATCTCCTTCATGTCAAGGCCCATCTTGTCGATCATGCGCCGCATTCCCCGGTTCTGGCGGCCTCCTCGCATCATATCCCTTGTGACCCGTCGATACTTTTTAAACTATCCCTGACTCGGACTGCCACGCCCCTGTCCATGTCCACGATCATCTTATGCGACAGTACCGACCTTCCCACCGCTATGACCCTGCCCTCAAACAGTATAGGGACATCAGATAAGGCCCTTACGTTCTTGCCACACTTGGTCACGTGTCTGCAGAAGACGGATCTGCCCTGCGCGACAAACGGGGCGGCATCCTGGGACACCTCCACACAGTATGACTGAAATCCCCTGCATCCAAGCAACATACGTGCAAGGAGTATCGTAATTGCTAGTCCGCCATCTATGCGGAGTGTACACAATAACTCCCCGTCGTCCCGGTGCACGGTCTTGATGCGTCCGGTCTTCTTAGAGTACTCCATACATACATCAGGCGGAAGCACCCGGGATGCGCCGGGGCCGAACTGTGCATCCAGAGTATGTCTTATCTTCAGCAACGGGTCCATGCACTGCGCGTGTACAAGTTTCAATAATAATCCAATGTTCGGTTGACCATCTACAGTACAACTGTACACTGTCGGCATGCGTAGATCCGGCCGACGTAGTGCGTAAATCCGGCCTGCACATAACTTTACCTGCCGCCGCGCCCGGTACAAAATACCAGACACAGTAAATGATCTCTGGATTGTGCGATGCATCCGTCTAGATATCTTTTAGGCAGGTCCAGAGTTGACTGACCCCGCATGGGCAGCAGGCGGGGCCATGCTACATGACGTTAGAGTTTACTTATTTATGATCATTTCGTAGCTGTTTTTGGTCCTTCACGTCTGAATGGCTGATCCTATAGTGATCCTATCTGAATTTTGTGCATAAAAACTGAAATTTTACCCTGGCGGCGATTGTGCGGCGATTTGAGTGGAAAAATCGCACTTGCAGCGGGCGCGCAGGACAGTGGAGCCAAAGAATCGGTTTACAGAACAGAGGGTTGGGGAAAAATCGCACTTGGAGCGGGCGCGCAGGACAGTTGCAGGGCCGCAGGCACCACAATCCGTACGGATGCGTGCAGGTTTGTAAATATCGTGCGCAGCCTCCCCCACTACTGTGTGTATCACCGGCACACACGGTATTCTACGTCAGATAATCATACATC
>RKRU01000120.1 GCA_007571225.1 Nitrosopumilaceae archaeon
CTTGTCACGATAGACGGCATACAAGTCGGCGGCGACGGGACTGATGCAAACGGCGACTTCAGAAAGGGCTGGAAGAACGCCGCACTTGACAGCGGCGAATACACGCTGAGGGTACTGGACAAGCAGGGCGACATCAGATACACTACGACGTTCACCATACGGTAGTCGACAAAGACTACCTTCACTTTTCTTTTTTATCTCATCATCTGTTGAATACATACCGGGCTTGCAGTTTCTTCTGCGGAACTGGGAATCTGTGATGGGAATTATCGGGTTACCAATAATGCAACTCCCTTGTGGAATGCCCGGTCCTGTGTACTGTGAGGCCGTCGTAACTGTTTACGTCTAGCGTAAACAATTTGTCAAATGTGTGCCTAAAATTGGTCATTCAGACGTGAGGAACGTAAACGGTTACAGGCCGTCTGTGTCTGTCGTAGTCTGTACTCGTGTGGTGGTGTGCTGCTTCCCCTTTTCCGGGCAGCGAGTCCTTCTTCCTAATCCTTTCTGTGGCCCCGGTATGGGCTGTTTGGTGGTATCGACAATGTCTATTGTATCCAGGTTGGTACCGACCAGATCCTCAAACGAGCCGTTCCCTTTTGATTTTCTGTGTGTAGGACAGAATGGGCACCACCTTGCAATAAGGTGGATCACAACACGCAACATGATTCATACCTAGCATGATAGAGGTATATGGGGGAGGGAAATACCGGTGGTGATGGCTGGCAGGACAGCAAAGAGGCGTTATAATGATGACGTTGATGCTGCTACTGCTTATTCTTATTCCCCCGGTGATGATTCCAACAACGATGACTACTATGATGATGATGATGATGACGACTACGACTTCGATAATGACGACGATGGGAAGACGCAAGAATTCTATGAATTCGTAATGCCGCCTATCGATATGTTTGTCTTAGATGACGCGGTGGTCATACTAGCAGACATGCCCGGATTTGGCAGCACAGACATCAAAGTGGGGTTAAAGCTTGGCGGGCGTGTAGTCCGAATCGTGGCGCGCAAAGAAAAGACGGATACGGATGAGAATCTGATACTTGCCCAGCGCCCCCGCGTTATAGACAAGAAGATAAGGCTGCCTGATATCTACATGGTTCCCGACGAGGTGGATAAGGGGAAAAGGAGACTACAATATCCCACTGCAACGTATCAGAGCGGGGTCCTCCAGATTAGGGTTCCCATGCCGACAAACAATGCTGCTGTGTGAGGGGCGGCGGGGAGTAAACCTCATCGTCAATATCATACGTCACAATTCATTTCAGATACACAACATATCGCCCCCGTACAGACACGCAGTAGCCCCGTACAGACACGCAGTAGCCCCGTACAGACACGGACATGCCGTAGCTAAAACACCCCTCACAATGACTGTCATGTCGATACGGACAGTACCTGTTCAATATCCATTGCAGTTTTAAAGTCGCCTGTCCTCGCCACTATGGTGCTGCCCTGATGGTCATCTTTTGATGTGGGCTGGGCTGCATGATGGGGCAGTGTAAAGACGTACGGTTTTACCTACCCTGTCTGGCACACAAAATGATCGTAAAAAGATCACCCCAGTCGTGCAATATGTGTTCTTCAGTCGTACTTGGGCGCGCGTGAAAAGTTGCCGGTTCCATACAGGGGGCAAGAAGTGATAAATGAAGATCATTTGCTTGTTTTTGTGTTATCTGGGCGTGTGACGTCACGGATTTTGTGCCCGCAAAGTTGTACCTGTTTGCAACATCAGTCTTACAACAACACGGCTTTCAGATGAACGTAGGCTGCTGCCACGGCATCAAACAGATCGGCGCCCCTTTATGATCTTCTCTTTCCCCTTCTTGTGAGCGCCGCAAACACGCCCCCCATAGCCAGAATGGAGCCGATCATTCCCGCAGCCCCCCATAACGTCTCGTCTGCTGCAGCATACAGCACAGCAGAGCCTACAAAGGCTGCGGCAACAAGTATGCTAGCTGACAGCAGATCCGTACCTGAGCGTCGTCTCTGATGCGCTGCATTGCGGGATCGGCCCTCATCTAGGTATCTTTTGAGGTCTGGCGCGATGGAGATGGCCGCGTCAACGGACTTTGCAAATCTTGCAATGGAGTACTTTATCTCCTCTATGTGTGCCTCCTGTATGAGCTTCTCCTCTTCTAGTATCTCGCGCAGCACACGGACAAACTTAAAGTCGACATCGTGCGTCTTGTATATTCCCTCTATTATGGAGGCCATCCTCATGTACAGTGCTAGGTTCTTTGGCAGTACGAACGGAAATTTGCTCATGGTCCTGTTTGCCAGCTCCATCAGGCCCTCCACCTCCATCTCGTCGGGTTTTCTGCCGTGCATGGCACGGACCGTCATCTCTATACTTCTCTCTATTACCTCGCGGTTGGAGCCGGGTACTAGCATTCCAAGGTCGTCCATGGCATTGACCGTTCTGGCGGGATCCTTCTCGACTAGTGCTAGGTACAGTCTGACGAGCCTCATCCTAGCCTCGTTGTCCAGCCTTCCGATCATTCCATAGTCGTACAGTATTAGCCGGCCGTCGTCGGTTACGGATATGTTGCCCGGGTGTGGATCCGCGTGAAACACAGAATGCCTCAGGAGCATCGTAAAGAACACCTTGTGTACGTCAAAGACAAGCCTCTGTCTGTCTATACCGCGCTCGTCTAGTGTACTGATGTTGGTTACCTTTATGCCGGGTATGTACTCCATGGTCAGGACATCCTTGGAGGATAGGTCGTCAAGAACGGAGGGTATTACAACATCCCTCTTACTCTTGGCCATGTCACCCTTTATCCTCTTGAGGTTCTCAGACTCAGTCTCGTAATCCATCTCCTCGTGTATGGTCTCGATGAACTGGGAGAGCATGGCCCGTGCAGAGTGGCGCAGATTGGGATCCACAAACCTCAATGCCAGTGGAAGGATCTTCTTCAATACCTTAAGATCGCGTTCGACTACGGCCTCAATTCCAGGTCTCTTTACCTTGACTGCCACTTGCTTGCCTGAGAACTCTGCACGGTACACTTGGCCTAGCGAGGCGCCAGATATCGGAGTGGTGTCCATGCTGTCGAACGTCTCGTCGATAGAACCGCCAAATTCCCTCTCCAGTATGGGCTTTACCTGTTCGAACGGCGCCGGGGGTACGTCGTCCTGAAGCTTTGCAAGCTCCTCAAGGTACGGATGCGGCAGGATGTCGGCGCGGGAGGAGAGCCACTGGCCCAGCTTGATATAGACGGGTCCAAGCGAGACGAACGTCTCTAGCATTCTTTTGGCATGCCTTTGGAACACTACAGTATCGATCTGTCTTGTCTTGTCACGGCCGGACCATCTGCGCCTGTCACGGCGCAGGGCCACAACGGAAGGTAGCAGTACAAACAGGATCCTGACGGCCCTCAGATACGACATCATGACTCCCCGGCAAGCAGTCTTCGGATCTTTTTGGCCGTCACATATGAAACGTATCCAGCCGTTGCGGCTGTAATGACTGATGTTGTGATGTTGTCTGTCTTTTTGCCGTACCTACCTGCCACGTAGGAGAGGCCTCCTGCAAGCGCCGCTCCTGCAATCCCTACTAGAACCTCGGGCGCGTCACGTATCAAATGTCCTACAGGATCCTTTCGCGGATCCACCTTGTCGGTGTGAACCAAAAACTCATTGTCGTACTCACGTATGTGCAGGTTGCCGTAGCGATACTGCCTGTTTGCCCCGTGCGGCTCTCCTAGTATGGTGGGCTCGATCCAGTCGGGCATAAACTCGCGCACCCCCCTTGGAACGCGTATCTCTTTTCCAGACACAACTATCGGGGTGGCATCATCGGTTATAATCTTAGGGGAGTTTTGTACGTGTGACTGTCAGTCCTGTATAGCACAAAAATGACTGCAAAAATGGACCCCTTGCTCAGAATATACGAAATTGAGTTGTCCCACTTTTAATGGGTCCGCACCATGTGCCAAAGCTGTCATATCCATATGAGAGGCAGGCATAGCAGGAGTAATTGTTCCCACCTCCCACCTCCCACTTACAACAATTTATGAACGGGCGTTGAATGCTGTTCATCAATGATTGTGGCAATTGAAGGACTGGACCTGGCTGGAAAGGGAACACAGGCCGACATGCTACATGCCGCATTGGAGGAACGAAACATAACTGTCTGTACGTTTCACTTTCCCAAGTATGAGACGCGCATAGGAAAGGAGATACACGACATGCTGCATGTAGCAGACGGCGGGGTGGATGTACCACCACAGGTTTTGCACTGTTTGCAGGCCGCAAACAAATGGGAGCATCTTTACATGATTGAAGAGGCCTGCAGGGAGCAGCAGGTCGTAATTATGGACCGTTACCATTATTCAAATCATGTATACGGCCTGGCAAACGGCATGCCTGCAGAGTGGATCACCGGCCTTGAGGACGGCATACCCGAGGCAGATATCATAATACTGCTTGACCTGTCAGTCGAGGAGTCGTTTAGGCGACGCCCTTCTAGCAGGGACGTATACGAGGATAACAGGGCCTTTCTGGAAAAAGTCCATAAGGAGTATGAGGATCTGGCCTGCCGCCATAAGAACTGCACAAGGGTCAGGGCAGACAGGAGCATGCCCGAGGTTCATGCAGACATACTCAGACTGGTTCTGGACGGACTAAAAGGTTCCTGACCGTATATCAGACTAAAGAGCAACTGACTGTATGCCCGACTGAAGGGTTCTTGATTGGCTGTGCCGGGACGCCACCGACTGTTGCACGGCCCCAGACTACTGCACGACCCCAGACTACTGCACGACCACGCCCCACAACATAAAAAGATCTACTCCATATCATATGCGAAAGTCCATGTCTGCCTACAAAAAGGATCGTCATCATGTGGATGTCATCGATCCAGTGCACGGATTCATCAGGGTGTTTGATCGGGAGCTTGCAATCGTGGACCATCCGTTGTTCCAGCGCCTGCGGCGCATACGACAGCTGAGCGGCGCCCACCTGACATATCCGTCGGCACAGCACACGCGCTTTGAGCACTCTTTAGGTACTATGCACATAGCGGATCAGGCAGGCCATGCACTATTAGAGAAGGGCATCACGGATGCAGACGGTATATCAGTGCTGAGATTGGCCGCCCTTCTTCACGACATAGGACACGGCCCGTTCTCGCACCTATTTGAGGAGGTCATGCAGCGCAGCAATACGTCTCACGAGGAGTTTGGCAAGCAGATAATACTAAAGTCGGAGATCGGTGACATCCTCACACGGTACGGCTTTGACAAGAAGCTTGTAGTGGCCATAGCGTTTGGCACCTCCAAAAAATTCCCATACATGAACCAGATCGTATCGGGCGCCCTCAGCGCCGACATGATGGACTATCTGGGCCGCGACAGCCACTTTACCGGCGCCGAATTGGGGCGCACCGCCCACCAGAGGATCACCCAGTCCCTTGACGTGTACAAAAGAGAGCTCGCACTGGAGCGCTCTGCCCTGTACTCCTTTGAGTCCATGATGCACTCAAGACACCAGATGTTCAAGGCAGTCTACTTTCACCGTACCGTGCGCGCCGCTGAGATAATGCTACTGGAGACTCTGAAGCTTGCAGACGACACGTTTGGGTTTACCTCCTTTGATCTTGACCGCCTGCCAAACCTGACTGACGAGTCAGTACTGTCCCTTATAATCTCCTCTGACTCGCAGGACCTGGCCAGGGCCAGGTCCTTTGCAGTGGACTTTCAGAACCGCAGGCTTCCAAAGTGCGTATTTGAGAGGATTCTTACGAGTCGGGAGAACCTGCAGGGAATTGATACAGAGGAGATTCGGGCCAGAATAGCCGTATCGTCTGGCGTGCCCGGAGAAGAGATATTTGTAGACAGCTCCGTTACGCCGTCCATACCCCTCTCCCCGTCCAAGAACGAGTCCAGCTACATACTAGTGGTATCCTCTGGCAGGCGGGGGGGCCGATCTAGAACTACAGAACGGATCCCAATCTCCGACATCCCATCAGTACACGCTATATCGGGATTCATGAGGACTTTGCGCATCTATACTCGAGCCAGATACCGCAACAAGGTTGAAATTGCCACAGAGTCAACACTTGATGGCGTACAATGAGCAGGCGGCGCATCGTAATCAAACTCTCAGGCAGGGTCTTTGGAATGGAGGACTCGAGGACGCTCAAACAGTATGCGGCGTTTCTGGTCCGCATAAGCAAGACGTGCCAGCCCGTAGTCGTGGCAGGCGGCGGAAAGATCGCGCGCCACTACATATCCCATGCTAGGTCTTCTGGCGCCGACGAGTCCACGCTTGACGAACTTGGAATAGAGATATCGCGGCTGAATGCCAAGCTCCTCATATATGCACTCGGAGATCAGGCATACTCGCATCCGCCCACCACCTTGCCGGAGGTGCGCCTAGCAGTCGACGGGGGGCAGATAGTGGTTGCGGGGGGGCTACATCCGGGACAGAGCACCAACGGTACTGCGGCGCTGATCGCAGAGAAGGTGGGGGCGTCGGCATTCTTGAATGCCACGGATGTAGACGGCGTATATGACATGGACCCCAACCGCTTCAAACAGGCAAAGCTCTTCAAACGCATCGACCTCAAGAACCTCAAAAGTATGCTTGTACACGAGAACTCCGTTGCAGGCGGTTACGATCTTATGGATATTGTAGCACTCAAGATAATAGAACGCTCACGAATTCAGACTCGCATCCTCAGGGCAGACATCAAGACGATAGAGCGGGCGCTAGATGGCGATGACATGGGAACGAAGATCGTACTTCCACCATAATCTGGTGGTGATCCGGCCGAATATTGGGTTGGCACGAATACTCCCATTCGCATACGGTTCTTTGTGCGCAGGCCGCGGCTGGAACTCAGGTAAGTTTTAGCGCAGACCTAGTCTCCGACCAGATCTGTATGCTGGCGCCCATATACGGGGACATTCCGTCTCCAATCAGCTTCTCATACGTGGCAACGGCCCCGTCTTTTGTAGTCGCCTTTGACTGTGCCTTTGTAAATCCGTCCGCATCGGTTATTATGGACACGTATCCATCGGCCGACTCTATTACTGCTGCAAGCTCTTCTTCACCCACGGGCTCAAAGACACCGCCCACCTTCTTTGTGGTCAGAGTAAGCATGCCAAACCCGGCCGCCTCAAACATCTTCATCTGTGACTTGGATGCCCTCTGCTTGCCCTTCTGGACCGCCTGAAAGTACTGCATGTATGTTGTGCACCCTAATGATATAATAACCAAACACCATACCATATACCGTGAACGCAAAGATATTCGTCGGGGCCGCAGTAGCAGTGCTTGGTGCCATACTGGTAGGCATGCTAGTGGCAGGGCCCACCATGGTATCTGATCTGCCCGGTGGGGTGTCTGAGATGGTACAGGGCAGTGGCGACCGTCCTGCAGGGACGGAGTTTCAACCCCTACAGGTCACGCTTGACGATATTGCAGTTACAAAGATAACGGACCGCTCTGCCACAATCGAGATTGCGTTCATACTGCATAACCCAAATGATCGCTCCATGATAGTACAGACACTGGACTATAGGCTCTTTGAGACATCAGTTGACGGGTCTAGCCCGTTGACCGGGGGCCAGATAGGGTCTCGTCCGGGAGGATTTGTGGAGTTCGGTTCTAACTATTACACACTTCTCTCTGGAGGCTCGATCACGCTGAGGAACACCTCAGTCGTGCCTAACTCTGGCGATTCGCAGTTGTGGGATGTGCTTGGTAGTGATTCTGCCTCTTGGCGTGTTACCGGCGATGTCTTTTACAACCTGAGCTCCATGACTAGCGGCCAGGAGAATGAGCTGAGTTTTGAGTTTACGCACTGATATATATCACAAATTTGTTATATTGTGATAATTTCTTTTTGTAAATGAAATATTGCCAAAGTTATAAAAGCACCCGGGGGATTTTTTTATTAAATGGCAGAAGCAGGTATGGCCGCGTTCGGCGCAGCAGCCGGTGTCGCAATTGCACTTGCGGTAGTATGTTTTGCTCTTCGCGGTAAGGGACACCCCGAACCGATCGAGTGATTCAGGGAACACACCCTCTCTTTTTCATTTTATTATCTTCCTGTAGAAGCGTTGGTCACTTTTTTGATTTGCCTAGACCAAACATCTCATGCAGTTGGAGCTGCTTTGCGTTTCTTCGCTTGGTATAGCACCTCTCATAGTACTGGCATTCAAAGCATTCAGATGATGGTTCGAGTATGGGTGTCTTCTTCTCGCCTACGAGTCCGCTGAACACGCGTGTCCTTCTTATCGTCTCCTCGAACATCCTCTTGCTGCGCGTCAGTGAGAACATCGTCTCCCTCCGGTCTCCAGACATGTATACTATGATGCCGCTCTCCTTCTCATACATCCACATGCAGGCGTTGAGGTACAGCACATCTGAGGCGTGCGGGTTCTCTATGTCGTAGTTGTCTTCTGTGATGTGTGTGATGGGGATGGGCCTGAATATTATCACCACATCATCTGCGATCATGTCGGCCCTGCCCTCAAGGCCGAGGCCATCGCCTATGTTAAAGCCCCTAGGATCGCACCCGTACTGGAGCTTGCGGAGCAGTCCCGGCAGCAGGTCATTGAATCCTCCGGTGTTGGACTCTTCTGGTTCTATCCTGTTGTAGTATGCACGGCGCATGCAGCTGACCACCTCGTGCAGGTGGATCTTTTTGGTGTCTGTGGGGTCCACCTGTATCTTCAGATCCCTTCCTATCGATTCTATTGCGTTTTGGACTAGGCTCCTGTAGTCCGTATCTCCCATCATTTGACTTGTGTTTTTGTGTGATGTTCTTATAGTTTATTGTGTGGCAGGCAGGCTGTGGCAGACAGGCCCTGTCTGCAAATGAATGCTCGTAAGGTGCATAACGGTGGACGTTTGGATAGTTGTTTTTGGTTGAGTGTACGGTGCGGCCCCGCCCCCACGCATGCGTAATGAGGTTTCCCTTTGCAAACACCCAACAACTGTCTGGGTCCCCCCCCACAAATGACTGGTTATGGGCACAAATTCGGCAGATTGTCTGCTCTGAGTCTAAATGGTACATCATGGGGAGAGGCAACCTCTTGTTCTTACACCTCAAGTATGACTTTATCTGCCCTGCTTGGCACAAAAATAACTGGAAAAAAGGACTCTAGTTGTGCAGTATGGGTTTTTCAGTCATGCTTGAGTACATATAACAAGGTTGATGGAACCATATCCGAGGCAAGTGAAGTCATACCACACCAAATACGTAAGCCTTTTAATATTGGTTGAAATATTATACTACATGGCACTTATACAGATAGCAAACACATCTGTCAAAAATCTGGGCAAAAAGTCCACCATTCGGTTTACACAGAGCATCTGCCCTGATTGCAACATGATTCTGGATGCAGAGGTGTTTGAGAGGGGCGGCAAGGTATTCATGACAAAGACGTGTCCCTCCCACGGCGAGTGCGAGGAGCTCTATTTTGGCTCCTATGAACTGTACAACAAGTTCAGCACCTACTGGCAGGACGGCAAGGGGGCCCACGCTCCAAACGTCATGATAGAAAAGTGCTCCTGTCCCAACAACTGCGGACTCTGCACAAACCACCTCTCGCACAGCGGCCTGGCAAACATGATAGTAACAAACAGGTGCGATCTTACCTGTTGGTATTGCTTCTTTTACGTCAAAAAGGGACTAGAGGGGGCGTACATGTACGAACCCACGCAGGACCAAGTACGTGCAATGATGAAGACGTTGAGGGCCGAGAGACCGATCCCCGGCAACTCCATGCAGATTACCGGCGGTGAGCCGATGTTGAGGGAAGACATTACAGAAGTAATTAAAATAATGAAGGAGGAGGGGGTCGATCACATCCAGATGAATACAAACGGCATCCGGCATGCGATGGACCCAGAGGCTGCACGCGAGGTCAGGCTTGCAGGGTGCAACAATCTGTATCTGAGCTTTGACGGTGTTACCGCACGCACAAACCCAAAGAACCATTGGGAGATTCCCTACGCGCTTGACAGCTGCCGCAAGACCGGCACTACGGTAGTCTTTGTACCTACTGTCATAAAGTCGATCAACGATCACGAACTTGGAGGCATTATACGATATGCACAAAAGAACATGGATGTCGTACATGCGGTAAACTTCCAGCCCGTCTCGCTTACGGGAAGGATGGGCAAGACGGAGCGTGAAAAGTACCGGATTACGATACCCGACTGCATACAGCGCATCGAAGAGCAGACAAACGGCGAGGTTACCATAGATGACTGGTTCCCCGTGCCCAGCTGCATGCCGCTGACTAACGTAATTGAGGCGTTCTCAAGCAAGCCAAAGTATGAACTCTCCATTCACTTTGCATGCGGTGCAGGGACGTACATATTTGAGGATGAGGAGACCAAAAAATTCGTCCCACTTACAAAATTCTGTGATATACAGGGCATGCTTGAACTGTTCGAAGACAAGGCAGAGGAGATCCGGTCAGGCAAGAACAAGTACTTTACCATGCTAGAGGTGGTAAGGAAGCTAAAGGGTTTTGTCGACACCAAAAAGCAGCCTGCAGGCCTTGATCTTGCAAAGATGTTTGGCAACATACTGATGAAGCGGTCGTTTGACTCAGTCGGCTCTTGGCATGTAAAGGGCCTGTTTCTGGGAATGATGCACTTTCAGGACAAGTACAACGAGGATCTTGAACGCCTACAGCGTTGTGATATACACTATGTGACCCCCGATCTGCGCATAATTCCATTCTGCGCATTCAATGTGATACCCGAGTGGTATCGTGACCGCATCCAGAAAAAGTACTCCATTACAGTCGAGGAGTGGGAGGAGCGAGAGGGCGTCAAGCTGGAAGATGGACTGTACCGTGGCCTGATGAGGCGCGGTGCCGGGGACGAGCTTGCAGCCGGCTGTGCAAAGTCGGAGATGTTCCACCAGGCATCCCAAGCGCTTTTGTAAAATTAATAAATATACTGCATTCCTGTCATGTCGTGACCGATTCCCAATCTGCCGGCTTGCGTACCGTGGAGTGGCGCGACAACAAGGTTATGATGATCGATCAGACCCGTCTCCCAAACGAGCTGATCTTTGTCGAATATGATGATTTTAACCAGGTAGCCCATGCGATCAAGACGCTTGTGGTGCGCGGCGCGCCGGCGATCGGAGTCTCGGGGGCGTTTGGAATGGCGCTAGCGGCACTGCAGAGCGGCGCGCCTACCGTATCAGAACTGCTAGGGGACCTAGAGAGGGCAGAAAAGGTTTTAGTCGCCACGCGTCCTACTGCCATAAACCTTAGGTGGGGGGTGGCTAGAATCTTGGAGGTTGCCAGAGCGGCTGCGGCGGACTATGTGCAGGATGATGCCGCCGCATCTGCTGATGATAATACAGATACAGGTACAGATGCGGGTACAGGTACAGATACAGGTACAGATACGGGTACAGATACAGGTACAGATGCAGGCGTCGGGCGCGTGACCCGTGCTGTGATAGAGGCGGCAAGGCAGATGGCAGCAGAGGATGTGCGCGTAAACATGGAGATGGGGCGCAACGGATCCACCCTTGTCTCTGACGACTGTACCATAATGACACACTGCAACGCGGGCGCCCTGGCCACCGTTGCCTATGGGACGGCGCTTGGTGTGATAAGGGCCGCCCGGGATGCAGGCAAGAACATAAAGGTGATCGCCACTGAGACCCGGCCCGTACAGCAGGGCTCCCGGCTGACTGCATTTGAGCTGCAGTATGATGGGATAGACGTAAGCCTAGTGCCAGACACTGCGGTAGGCTACTCTATGTCTGGAGGGCTTGTGGATATGGTGGTGGTGGGAGCTGACCGTATACTGCGGACGGGGCATGTCTACAACAAGATCGGCACATACCAGGTTGCCGTGATGGCCGCTAGGCACAACGTTCCGTTTTACGTGGCCGCGCCACTCTCGACATTTGATATGGAGAGCAATCCATCCGACGTCACCATAGAGCACAGGGGGGCAGGCGAGGTTCTGGTTACGGGGGGCAGGAGGACCGCCCCCGAGGGAGTCGGCGTGATAAACCCCGCATTTGACATGACCCCGCCGGACCTGATAACTGGCATAATAACGGAGTGGGGCATAGTCGAACCACCGTACGGGGAATCGATCAAAAAGTTATTTGCAGCTAATAATTAGAAACTTTTTATCTTTCCATACGTTGCATGTCGTGTGAGCACATCTGTCGTAACCTCCAACGCCATTAGAAACTCGCTGAAGCAGTGCATGGACCCGGAGGTCCCCATAAGCATAGTGGATATGGGACTCATCTATGGAATAGACATTACTAGTTCCAACGACGTCAACATCAAGATGACGATGACCACAAAGGGGTGCCCGTTGCACGAGACACTAGTCTCCGACGTGACCCGGTTTGCAAAGAAGGTTCCTGGCGTCAACGATGTCAGCGTGGACATAGTCTGGGACCCGCCATGGTCCATGGATAGGCTCTCAGACGAGGCAAAGGCCACGCTGCGTTCTATGGGCGACATCACCACAATGGCGACGCCCGCCCCTGTCGACTATACGGTTGCGATGCCGCAGGGGGTCGGAAAACTGATCAAGCAGGAGGACGGTTCGATGGTTCTAGCAAACGAGCACGAACAGGGTTTCATGGTCAACCAGGCCATCGTGGATTTTTGGCAGTCGTGCAACGGAAAGCGCAAGATGACTGAGCTGGTGGACATATTTGCACAGCGGACCGGACTTCAGCGCGGCCAGGTCGAGAAGGAGGTAATGCAGCTTGTAAAGCAGCTCACAGACGGCGGCCTGCTAGTGGTAGTATCAGGACAGCAAAGCTAGAACACTACTCTTATGTTGAATTCGGGAATTACATACAAAAGTTCAAAGCTCCACGATAACCCAATTCTTCTGAGAATTTGATGGTGTATGGCATGAAAAGTGATATTGTCTGAGACCGGTCAGTGCCTATCTGAGACCCGCCAGCCGCCATATTTTGGATAGAACCTGCTATACTGTGGTTGGAGCGAAGCCTGTCTGCCATGTATGCGCCACTGCGAGCCCCGCAGGACAAACACGTTCTGCTATACTGTGGTTGGAGCGAAGCCTGTCTGCTATGCTGTGGTATGCGGCGCGGTCAAACTTCAGCATAAAGCCGCACTACTGTCATCATTTTGGATGAGTACGCATCATGTTGTCCACACCTGCCTTTGCCGCATATGGATCTGGTAGTTTACCGATGATCTGAATTAGTAGATTCAGGAACAAACTTGAACGGTATTTTTGTACAATCTCATAGGATCGTTGATCACGCTTTTCTTTGTAAGTCATTACAGATTCTAGGGTGTACATGCTAAAGACTACCGTTGGTCAAAAAGTTTCAACTAAAAGCTAAATTATTTGTTACTTCATGCCAAAAATTAGGGGTATATCCACGTATGACACACACAAGTGCTACCTTGTACTCTTATACCACGGATCATATCCAAGCCGTTCTAGAAAATGTTCCCACGATGGAAATTCGGACTCGTATTGTGACACATCAAATTTAGAGTGTTTGTTTAAATTGTCTTTTGTGGGAACGGTCCCTAGTCTTCGTTTGACTAGGTCAAATTCCAATATTAGAGACATCTTGTTTGGTGGATCTGTAGAGTAGGCAAGCTTTACAAGATTTTTAATTGGTGAATCAAATTCATGCTCCACATCAAGTGCGGATACTTTGTGTTCTTTAAGCTGGTCCTTGAATCTAGACATATTAAAATCACCATAGGACCTTGGAAGACATTTAGCAATCCCATGTATCATCTGCGCTCTACACTTGTTAAAATAGGAGAGATCTATGGCAGATTTGCCAGCAGTTGCAGTATCACTTGAACGCAATTTTACTTTGTATTTCGTATGTCTTGGATTTTTTCTTACTTTAAAATTACAGCAGTTGCAGTACCATCCTACAGATTCCTGCTTTGCAGAGGCGCCATCTTTAAGATGGCCACATCTATAATCAATCCATATGTCACAGGTCTGGCATCGGGCATGGCCTGCTGCATACCTGCCCCCGTGTAGCGGTTTTTTTACCTTAAACTGTTTACAGATACTTTTACATGTTCGCTTCTCTTCCAATAAACCCCATAACCCATACAAGTTTATATGAAATTTGTGACTAGTAATGACGTTACAGGTTACACTTCCCCCACAACATCATGTTCAAATACTTGGGTTTGGGTTCTTAAACGGCAAATATACCAAAACTGGACTTAGATCCTGTCCTTGATGAATCTTATGGAGTCGATGGGGGACGGGTCCACCCCGGTAATTATGGCGCGGTATATGCTGATGTAGTCTGCACTGTATATCAGCCCCATAAGCTTTGCAAGTATGCCCCCGTTGCCTGATGGCAGTTCCGCATACTCGATATCTCTTGATGCAAAGTACTCCCTTATGATGCCCCACCTCTCCTTTGTCTTTGGATGATCGTCACTGCCTGTAATTATGACGGGGCTGACTGCGGGGGAGGGCCTCTCCCATGCGACTATGCCGTTGTGGCATGTTTCCACTACATCCTCCACTATGGCGTGCGTCTTGGCATTCTCCTGCAGGCCGTTCTTGAGTCTGATGGCGGCTGCCTGCAGGCCGAACGGATAGTATATCACCGGCATGTGCCCTAGGCGTTCGGCTATCCTGAGCGCTGTGTTGTCGCTGCCGTCAAGGTTGGCCGACGAGATTCTGGTTACGGTCTCCTCAAGCCTAGCAATGGCTTCTGCAACGTCGCCATGCCCTAGTGGAAGAATGTCACCTAGCACCTTTAACATCGAGAACGTAAAGCCTGCAAAGGATGCCCTAGGGGAGTGGGTCTGGGCTATGCGTACGTGGGCCAACCCGTTTTTGGAGCAGAACTCCTCCATCATTCCGCCCGACGAGAACGCCAATACGTTGCAGTCTGACTGTCTAGCAGCATCTAGTACGGCCAAGGTCTCGGCCGTGTCACCTGAGACGCTAGTTGTAACTACAAGCGAGTCTGCGTCCGCGGTCTTGGGAAGCTCGTACCCCTTTGTGACCGTTACGTGCGTGCCCGTCTTTGAGAGTACGGCAGAGAAGAGGTCGCCGATGGCACCCGATCCGCCCATACCTGCAAATATGATGTGCTTTATCTCCCTGTCGTACTCTTGCGTCTCTAGTCCGTCAGATTCGTATGCCTGCCTTGCAATGAACGGCCAGTCGTCGTATGTGGCGTACATTCTTTTGGAGTCTATCCTATCAAGCTCCGCCTTGCTTAGCATTGGGTGAGACGGGGATTCTCAAAATATATGTCTAGCCGGTCGGATCTAGGCGCATGGCCTGCGGCTGCCGCGCGGCGTCTGGCGTATGTTCCTTACTGCATCCCCGAAGTTTTGTTGTATGGTTCTGCGACTCCCGGTGCCTGAGACGCGACATGCGTGATGGTAATCCATGTTGACAGCGATATGTCTTTGTGGTAATATGTCAAAAAAGCATGTCACGATCGGCAGGAGAAGATCGGTCCCGGTATTTGCCGCAGATTGCATGATCCTCATCCACTTTGAGCCATGCGGCAGGTTGTGATGGTGCATATTTGGTGTCACATGGTTCATGGCTGCATCTATCCGTTGTGGGGATCTGGCTGTTCTAATCTTGGTCTGGTTGCTACCGCCACACCCACCACCTCACCCCCTCACCACCACCATACTCCCCAC
>RKRU01000171.1 GCA_007571225.1 Nitrosopumilaceae archaeon
AAAATCGGCAGGCCTATCCAACGCAAGGCTGTACGTAAGATCGTTTAAGGAGTGGAAGAGTCTGAACAAGCCCACGGCAAAGCAGGAAGATGCCAACTATTGGGATCTCTCCGCCGAATGAACACCGGGCTGCCGTATGTGGTGGCAAGATTATTGTGATGAGCGATGTGTGGCAGTGTCATGTACCCTCCTACTCTTACTCGTACTCGTACTCGTACTTTGACTCTTACTCGTACTCGTACTCGTACTTTGACTCTTACTCTTACTCCCTACCTCCCCCCCGGCTGCAGGTAGGCACAAGCCATTCCAAGCTGCAAAAGACGAGTTGCAGTACATGAACCGGCCGGATTGTGCGGATAACTACCTAGTAACACACACCTAAACAACTAAGTCTGGTTACAAATCCAGCATTGTTTACGCCAAATCTGGGCAGTTGCCTGTGCAGCATCATGCATTGTGCTACAGGGTCAATCTCTACAACAAAGGCAGTGCTCATAACGGCAATTTGCCTGTGCGTCGTCATGCATTGTACTGCAAGGTGCAGTCATTGTGGTGTCAGGCAGGGGGTAGTCATTGTGGTGTCAGGCAGGGGGTAGTCACTATGCAAGTTCGCTTCTAATCTTCTTTGTAAGCGCGACTTCCACATTCTCAAACAGGGTCATCATCTTGCCCCTGTTCTCGGCTATGTAGTCATCTCCCCTGTCCCTGAGGCGTATCTTCCAGAGCTTTATCTCCCTATGCTCCTCAAAGAAGCTCTCTATCATCTGCACCCCGAACTTGTCAGGATTGGTAAACTTGTCAAATTCGATTATCGTCTTCTCTGCATTACCCTCCTCGATCGTCTCCTTTGTGGTCCTGATGGTCTGTATCAGTTCCTTCATGTTCTTTATCGGCCTTGGCAGGGTCTTTCGTGTAATACCAAACAGTCCCCGCTTCTCCTTACCCAGCCTTTCGGCCACGTTTGGCGCCAGATCATATATTGGTATACGACTCAGGCCCTCGCGCTTTTCATTTTTAAGTATGAGTCCCTTCTCGATGAGCTTACGTAATGCGGACTCGGCATCCACCTTATCAAGAAACGTGGTCCACACTATGGCGCCTATCGTATGATAGCCCTGCCTCACCGACTCTAAAACTACCACCTCCTGGATCCTCTTGAACCCCTCCTCGATTCGGACATTAACAAAGTCCTTGTCCCTTACTGACTTTCTTGCATTCTTTACGTCGATCTCTATCGAATGCTTTAGGGCATCTAGTGATTCTGGGACCTGATTGAGCAGTGAGAGGTAACAAGCCTTGTTATACCAGGCCATGCCATACGTGGGATCAGAATCGATCGCCTTCTCGGTGCTGTCAAGCGCCTTTGCATAGTTCTTCTGCTCATAGTGTACAAGCCCCTTGAGGTTCCAGGCCTCCGGGTTGGTAATGTCAATATCCAGTATCTTGTCGTACATCCGGAGCGCCTCGCTGTGATCGTCTAGATGGAACCTAGTATATCCAAGCTTTAGCATGGTCTCCACGCTGTCAGGATCTATCCTGAGCGCCTGTTCAAAGACCATGGCGGCATCCTCAAGCTTGGCGTCTGCCATAAGGTTGATGCCTTTTTTGAACAGTTTTTTGCGGTTATAATCCGTGTCAACTAGACTTCTCTCACGTGGAATCTCGCCGGGCTTTGACTTGTCATCAACACTCACAAGATTCGTCTCGTCGTTATTGTGTTTGGTCTCCGCCTTTTTGCCAAACGGCCTCCGCATAATAGCATATATAACAAGTTCTAGTTAAAAATCATTCTCCAATATCAGTAAAAGAGGTCACCCCCTTTATAAACACGGATTCCGCGTAATCGAATGATCTACATGTACATTAAAAATGGCATCCGTGTATTCTGAAAAAAATCGTCATACGAAATGAGATTGCAAGACTGCACGAGAAGATTGACGGACTGAACAATACCGTATCTGAGTGCAGACAGACCATTGCAGAAAGGGACAAGATGATTGTGGAGTAATTGTTTACGTCCCCCACGCCAGAATAACCGATTCCAAGCACAAATTTGGCAAATCATTTACGTTGAGCGATAATTCTTAAATTAAGGGTACCTCAACAGGAAGACACATGACAATAGATGCTGGAGGTACCGCCGTCATAGAACGAGATGCCGAAGATGCAACGGCTAGATCTACAGAAGAGACTGTAAAGTTTGGCGTAAGTTACTCTTGCATCAGGTGTGGTACCATCACCACAGGTGCAGAGATAGAGAAGCTCCCAGAGATAAAGTGCATCTGTGGATTCAAGGTGTTCATAAAAGTACGCCCCCCAATTGTAAAGACTATAAAAGCAATCTGACTATAGGTACCTGCACGGCGTATGCCTCTGGTAGTAATTCAGACACTACCACAGCCATACTCTCATCACAACCATACTCTCATCACATCTACACTCTCACCACAGCCATGCTCACCTCACAACCGCTCCCACCACACTCTTACGTAGTAACTCCCATTACAATTGTCTATTTTCTAGGCGTAATATGCCAAAAAAACAGACAGAAACCAATGAGAGGCACTACGCCAACACATACGCATATACACATGAGCATATACACATGAGCATATACACACATACGCATACAACAAGACCTCAACTCACACCTACACGCCGAGCATCGAATTTCTTTGGTAAAAAATCACGATCGCTCGGGCCGCCCGCCGTCTGAGCCAGTATACACATGCTCCCTCTGAAGATGCGTCCTCATCTCCTCCATGCTGTGAAAATACCTGTTGCAGACTCTACAGTCGTACCGGAGGTCCTTTCCGTGCACCGTCTGCTTGTGGTTCATGAGATCCTCTACCGATGAAAACTTTCGATTGCACAAATCACACCTCGTACCCTTGCGCAGTCCAAACGGCATGGTCATCCAAACTCTGCCTTTTTCTGGTCCCAGCACACACGGCAGAGCTGGCCGTCTATCTTCCACTTGCTCTTTGGATTGTACCTGATGAAACCCATCTTTGCCCCGCACATGGAGCAGAAATTCTTCTTTTTGCCGAACTTTTCTTCCTTTTCATCAAAGCAGTTCTTGCACATGAGTCCGTCCATGTCCCACTGCCAGCGCGGCTCCCACAGGTTGGTGATCTGCTTTGTCGTACCGCACACAACACAGGGTTGTCTGACCTTGCCCTCGTAATACTCTACGCTCTTCTCATAGTGGCAGTTGCCGCAAAGGGGACCTTTGATGTTCCACTCACGCTTTGGTTTGTGCTTGTGCTTAAGCTCTACCTTACAGATTGTACAAAATGACGGTTTTCTGCTGAGCAGTCCCATACAACACAAGGATGGCTCATTCTATAAATGTCAACAGAATCCTAGGCAGTCACAGACATCCCCACATCGAGGCCATAACCACGGTGTATCGTGGGGCCCGTCATTTACTGGTTGTCGATTCTTTCTAGGATGTTCTCAAGTGCCTGGCTTGTGCTGAGCATGCCGTTCTGTTTAGCAAACCTCTCAATTGCCGCATACTGGGCCCTAGTAAGACATACGGGTGTCGAGCGTTCTGAGTTCATGAGTATGCTTGAATCTGCTACTAATTATACTTACTTGATTGTCAAAACACATGCCCATTTGTAAACAAACGGATTATATGACAAGCGCTTCATAGACAGTCGATGCCTGCAGTCCATGCCGTTACGGTACAGGGAGTGCCGGGGAAGTGAAGAAAAAGAAGATCATATATCTGGCAAGCCCGTACGGATTTTCAAGGCAACAAAAGGAGGGGCCGTTACGCAGTCTGGTTGCCACCCTTGAGAGAATGGGACTGGAAGTATGGGAGCCATTTGAGCGCAACAACCAGATAGACATGTCGATGCAAGACAGTCCGTACATTGTAGGCCAAGCCGACATGAACGATGTTAGGGAGGCAGACGGAATATTTGCAGTTGTAAACGGCGTGCCACCTGATGAGGGCGTCATGATTGAGCTCGGCATGGCAATAGCATGGAACAAGAAGATCTTTCTGTTCCGTGACGATTTCAGAAGATGTACAGACAGTACAGCGTACCCGCTCAACCTGATGCTCTTTACAGGGTTCGGTTATGAAGACTGGAAGGAGAGCTATTATACGGACATAGGCGAGCTGTGCAGCCCGGACAAGGAACTTGCAAGATGGGCTGCAAGATGAGTGCGGATCTCGCATAATGCCCGTATATGGACTGGCAAGATGCACATGTGAGATGTGCAGTACGGTAAGATAACTTTAGTCCTGCATGACATAAAGACTACTGCAAAAAGTGTTTTCGCTCTTATGTTGAATTTTGTGGGTGGGACAGTGAATCATACAGACAGGTTCTATACAGAATACGGGGGCTGGCTAGGGTTTCTCTCTAGGGCATACAAATCCCAGCCATTTGCACCCAATCCAATCTAATCACAGCCACAACCACACCAAATACACAAAAACGGCATGATTTCAAAGC
>RKRU01000206.1 GCA_007571225.1 Nitrosopumilaceae archaeon
TGAATTGCCAGAGATGCTCCAACGATTCATCTTCTTGCGCATGACCCTAGTGTAAAAGATTACCACTACAGGCGCCCAACAGCTGTCCATACTCCACGCGCAAATGACTGATCTCAGACACAAATTCAACAGATTGATTGCGCCGAACTCTAGTGCCGTAGAGGAGGGCAACTTCTTGTAGGGTGCGGTGTGCGTGGAGCCATGGACTTTTTGTACTGTGCGGGGCAGGTGAAGTCATACCATTCAACTCCAAGCACAATTATGCGGCCCCCATAGGTTCAAAGGCTGCCGGAGCGGCCTTCAAGGACACATGGACCCTGAGTGACATAGACGAGGCGTGGTGGGGAGAGATTGCTGAGACCAACCTTGGTCTGTACAAGACACTGGAGGCGGCCAAACATACGGCCGGAAATAGCGCCATGTCGTATCTTATATACATGGCAGTACGAATGCTTGAACTACATAGGATTCTGAAACGGACCGGCTCCTGTTACTTACACTGCGACCCAACCATGAGCCATTATCTGAAGGCGGTATTGGATGCCGTGTTCGGTTTGGACAGTTTCAGAAACGAGATTGTGTGGAAACGAGTTACGGCGCACAACGATCCAAGTAGATATGGGGCGGTACATGACATTGTGTTGTTCTACACAAAAAGTGAAGAATGGACATGGAATCGAGTGTTTACGCAATATGCACAAGAATATGTTGACCGTTACTACAAGTATCAGGACAAGCGCGGCAGGTTTTGGACAAACACCATAACAGGCGCAGGTACAGGAAACGGTGAAAGTTCTGAACCGTGGTACGGTTATGATCCTGCACAACACGGACGACATTGGAGTCCACCAAAGACAGGAGAATACGCAAAGTATGTAGAAAAAACAATCAAGAATTATTCAGATACCACTGGTGTACATGCCAGATTGAATCTGCTTGATGAACACGGCTTCATTATTCATCCAAAAAGAAGAACTAGCATGCCTCAATTGAAGACATATCTAGAGGGGATGCCCGGAATTCCCCTACAGGACATCTTTGCTGACATACAGGCATTACAGGGTTTGGGACATAGCAAATTAGAGCGCCTTGGATATCCAACACAGAAACCTCTTGCTCTTTTGGAGCGCATGATCAGAGCTTCTAGTAGTGAAGGCGACTTTGTACTGGATCCTTTTTGTGGGTGCGCCACTGCATGTTCTGCTGCAGAACGACTCAACCGAAAATGGGTTGGGATAGACATATCTGACATGGCATATGAGTTGATAAAGACGAGGTTAGTCCGAGAAGCTGGTATTACAAAATTTACAAAGGGTGCCGGCATAATCATCCATCGCACAGACATTCCCATACGCAAGGGGCGCAGGTCACACGACATTAAACATACGTTGTTTGGCAAACAGGCAGGCAGATGCAACTTATGCGAGCATGAATTTGAATTTCGCCACATGGAGACCGACCACATAGTTCCAAAATCAAAGGGAGGTCATGACGACGATTCAAACCTTCAGTTGCTGTGTGGGCACTGCAACCGTGTCAAGAGTGATGGGACAATGGCAGAGGCTAGGGTGCGGCTGAAAGATCTGGGTGTATTGAAATAATTTTGGATGATTGGTGGCCGCACTAATACGACCAACAATACACCCACAAAATTCAACATAAGAGCATTTGACAAAGTCGTTATCTGAGATTGGTCGGGTCTAGTATTTTGGAGAGCACCTTTTGACATGTGGTTTGCATGCATATTTTGCCTTAAATGGTAACTAATATGGTTATATTTTTATGCCATTTTTTGTTCTATATGTACATAAAAATATGAAGTTTTGGGGGGTTTAGCTTTCACGCCTGTAAAAGAACGATCGTACATCTTTTACCCGGCCATCTACATGGTTTGGACGTTGCATTTCGTGTACAGGCACAAAAGCTAAACCCCCCCTCCAGATCGCGTTTTTTGAGTAAATGGGGTTGTGCCTGAACCGGGGTTGTGCGGAGGGGGGTTTAGCTCTCAGGCGTGGTTTTGGGATCAGAGGGTTTTCTTCATGTACATAGCAAGCCTGTCTGCCATCTCGATTATGCGCTCCAAAGAGTTCAGAAAATCCATCTGATTGTACCCCCTGTTTGGGTCCAAAACGATGTAGACCCCCACCCCTTTTCGTCCATTCTCGATGAAAAAGCGGTGTACCGCCTCGAGCAGATCGCAGTATGATGATATCTTCTGCTCGACCAAGTTCTGTTCCTCGGGTGTCATGTCAAAGAACCGCTTGTTTGCATTGCTGCGGAGCATGCGTCGCTTGCCTATCACTATGGTTCCGGGCTGATTTCTAGGTTCGAATACCTCGGTACCTTCGTCATAGCTGTCTGGACTGCTTATCATGATCTTGAACATCTCGGTGCTGGGATCGGTAGCGTATTTGAACTTGAATTCCGCATGTACAAGCCAGCGCTCCACATTGTCTTGTGTCTTAGATACCATGGTTGTAGTTTTAGCCGGCGCCTTATATGCCCAATGCGTTTAACAATCATTCTAAACTCGAATTTAGAAAGATTACTTCACAGAACGGAACTGCATCGGCGGGGGCAGGCATGTCTGCATTAGAGGTAGCTGGGGCGATGGCAGACATAACCTAGAGGCCGGTTATTGTGATGTGGTTTCAGTTGACCCCCACACACCCAATGCGTTTAATAATCATTCTAAATTCGAATTTAGAAAGATTAGCTCATCGGATGGAATTGCATAGATGATAACAGGCATGTCTGCATCAAAGATGGCGGGGGTGATGACGGGCACGACTGGAGGGCCGGATATTGTGATGACAGTTTCAGTTGACCCCCACACACCCAATGCGTTTAACAATCATTCTAAATTCAAATTTAGAAAGATTAGCTCACTGGCGGGAATTGAGTCAACGATGGCAGGAACACCTGTATCAAATACTGTCAGTAGTATGATTGGTGTGCTTAAGGACAGTACGGTCAGCGCGGTAAGCACGATTCCCAGATACAGACAGTTCTTGGCCTTTGGCGGGTCGTCGTGTCGTAGTGCAAAGTATGCTATTATGCCGCCAATCCACTGCATGAAAATCGGCAGTAGGAACCACCAGCGGCTCCGGTATACCTGGGCATACATCAATGACATTATGCAAGTGCTATCTATTATGTCTGACTCTTGTGTTTTAGTGAATTGTTTATGTTCATACAATCAAAGTGGACAAACGAGAATGTGTTTGGCATATGATGTGATCAGAGATTCATGAGCTGCGTTACATCAAAAACAAATCTTAAAAAATTCGTGACCACATTTGTGTCACACTTCAATTTTACGTATGATCTTTCTAAACTCTGCAAAAAGCTCGCTCAATGTTGGAGTCAGATACGTGCCATCAAGGCCGTTTTTATGTCCCATCAGTTTTTCTGCCACATTGTAGTTTACAGAATTGTCGAGCTTTAGGATCGTGTTGAACCTTTTTCTGAAGCCGTGATCCACCTGTACGTCATATCTGCCATTGTCTTGCATATTTCTCGTCATGCATTTTGAGATGATCCTGTATACTGTAGATCTTGCTCCGTTCCATCCTAACTGTCGGGATGTAGAATTTCGAACGGTAAAGATAGGGGTGGTGTTGCAAAAGTGTTCCCCCACTTTTTTGCGGTATTGGTGGTACATGTACAACGCATTTGATGCTTGGGGTGTCAAAAATGTCCAGTATTCCTCAATTTCTCCTGCGTATACTTTTACTGCGGTACATGTTTCTGGCATCTTCTTGAGATGCCCAACTGTCAGAGGGTGATCAAACACTCCTATTCTGGCTCCAGTGGATGCAAGAAAGTGGACAAGTGCACGGTTTCGAAGTCCTTTTGTATGGTGTAGTATGTTGTGTACTTCGTCAGTTGTGTACGAACGGAGGTCTGCGCATTTGCGTTGTTGTGGAAACATTCTGTAAATTATTTCCCAGTTTGGATGGATGTGGTTCATTATGCAGAAGTGTCTGATCCCCTGAAACATGTATGGGATGGAATTAGGATTTGCAGTTCGTTTGAGGTGGATGAGATAGTCTTCTAGCATCTTTTGCAAACCGTTGTTGGTTGCGGCAAGAATATCTTCGTTGGATATTTTTGCAAACGTTCTGAATTTTCTGAGGTGGAAATGGTAGTTCTTTTTGGTGTATTTAGATTTTATCGACTCTTCAAACAGCATCATGTAGCGTGGTGGTGTTGTTTCGGTATTGTGCATGTACTATTTACTTTACCACATATTTCTATGCAAATGTTGATGAATGCGTTTGGGTTGTTTACTCGTTACCAGTAGATGGAAAAGTGCTTTTAGTATGTATATATAATTTAGAGATGGTTGTTGCAGGCGACGCGTCGTCGCATATTGTCGGCCACACGGGCACGAGAGACTGGTCCCCGAAGGGGGAACCTGCACGCGTGCCAACAAGCCTGTCTGGA
>RKRU01000068.1 GCA_007571225.1 Nitrosopumilaceae archaeon
GATCCATATAAGGACAGGTGAAGTCATACGTACTGCAGATATTGGTTCTGGCGGCCTGCAGAGACTGCAACGCAGAGACTGCAACATGTAAGGACTGCAACATGTAAGGACTGCAACATGAACAAAATGATATATTAGTTATCTACAGATAGAGTTGATATCGTTGCATGTATGTCACCTCGTCAAACTTACGGGAGTAATGGTTGGAGGCAGAAAACATGGCTGACGAGGATCTTACACAGATTGCCGCAGGCGAGTTTGAGACCATACCACACCTGCTTGCCGCATCTGAAGCACTGCAGATTGCGTTTATCATAATGATCGTTGGCATAATAGGGATCGCCCTAGGGTACAAAAAATTCTCCTCGTGGATAGGCTCAAAAAAATTCTATTATAGACGGCCGCACATCTCAAGATTTCTGCGAAGGGCCGTACTGCCGGTATTTGCCATAGCGCTTATCACTGGAATAAACATACACGTACAGACAGGCGTCTTCGAGGACGAGCCGATACGAATCGATCAACAACTGGAGTTGTCGGCAAGTGAGACATTTACAAAGATCCTCAACACGTTCAACATACTCGTGATAGGGTATACAGTAGCGCACCTGATCCCCATCGCACTGACCAAGCATGAGATGACCCTGAAGGAGAAGGCGGATTTTGAGGTGTGGTTTGAGTTGAACGGGTTTGCAGATGATGACAATGATCTCTTCCATCGTATGTACAAATGGGTCCCACCAAATACCCATCCCGATGACATGGACAAAGAGACGTTTGAGGATCTGCTAAAGACAGAGGAGGGCCGGAGATCCCTAGAAAAATTCCGTACATCAAAGGGAAATGCGATCGGGGGATATGAAAAACGGGTCAAGAATCCCTTTGAGATGTGGAAGATGTCGGAGCGCGCCAAGTACGACAAGTACTATGGGGACTGTATCAGCGGAGATAACCAGTCTGGGCGCAAGCTGCGACCCGACGCCAAACCGGCCGAGATATTTCCCATAGACCTGTGGAGGGCAGAGAAGAGGGTGCGCGGATACGAGTATGTGCACCCGGGTTCGCATCCCCCAGGCTACGCCCAAAAGAAGAAGGACGAACTGCCAAAAACGACAAAGCAGATACTGCCCATGGGGATCTTTGCAGCAGTCGTATTGAGCATTCTAGGATGGTGGGGCGTGGATCTCTTTGTGCTGGCTACGGCAACAGGCGGTTTTTCAATCGGTCTTGGACTGGCCCTGCAGGAGACGATGAAGAACTATTTTGCCTATATGAGGATAAGAAAGGACAAAATATTCACAGAGGGGGATAGGATCAAGCTGGATACAGGATACAATGGATATGTCCATAAGATTACCCCGCACGTCACATACATCCGGGACTCGTTGTACGAGTCAATAGCGATCATTCCCACTAGCAGCTTGGTTACGGCCCAGATCATAAACTACACCAAGGAGAACAAGCTTGTGCCTGCCGTAGTTGGGGTGGGTGTCTCATACTTGAACGATCCCAAGCATGTGGTGGCAATCCTAATCAAGGTCGGCGAGCGCGCGTTGAGTGAGATTGTGGACTCAAAGGGACGGCATCTTCTGATACAAAAAAAATGTCCCTACCTAAAAGAGAATAAATCAAGCTGTGGCTGCGATCAAAATCTACATGTGGATATATCGCAACCAATAGTCAGATTTACCGCGTTCAACGCCTCGTCACTTGACTTTGAGATGAGGGTATACGTGCGTGACTATGGTTCCCAGTTCAAGACGGCCACCGACATGAGGATTATGATATATGATGAGTTCAAGGCGTATGACATTCGTATCCCCTGGGATATCAGAACCATCTATCAGGGCGACGAGAGCAGGGAGGTAGAAGAGATCAGCAGGCTAGATGAGGCAAGGGAAGAAGTGATCCACAAGTATGGTCTAGGGGACCTGAAGAGCGAGGACGATGACTAAGCAGAGCTACTTTTACGCTTGAATGTATGACTTGCCCCACCCTGCTGCTTGGCACAAAAAATGGCTGGAAAAGCCTCTTTAGTAGTGCAGTATGGGTTTTTCAGTCGTGCTTGAGTACATATAACAAGGCTGATGGATCCATAGTAACTGTTTATGTTCAGCATAAACAATTTGCCAAATTTGTGCCTAGAATCGGTCATTTCGGCGTGAGGGACGTAAACGGTACATGGAATCTACTATGCTTGAATGATCTGAAGGTTTAACAATAGGCAGTATCATGTAAGGTCATGACATATCAGGAGACCGTGTGGGATGATTCACACTCGCCGTCGTTAAAATCGTACACGCTCTCCAACTTTCGAAGCCTTCCCCAACTCCAGAATCTGCCCGAACAGATGCTTGAGGAGATGGAGGTGGTCGGTAACGTGTTACCGTTTAAGGCCAACAACTATGTTGTAGAGCAGCTGATCGACTGGACCAACATACCAGATGATCCCATGTTTGTACTTACATTTCCCCAGCGGGGCATGTTAAAACCCGAACACTATACACAGATGGAGGAGACCCTCCAGAGCGGCGCCGACAAGAAACGGGTAGCCGAGGTGGCAAACGAGATACGCCTGCAACTGAACCCCCACCCGGCAGGCCAGATGGAGCTCAACGTTCCAGCATTAAGGGATGGGACAAAACTGTATGGCATGCAGCACAAGTACAAGGAGACCTGCCTGTTCTTTCCAAGCCAGAGCCAGACATGTCATGCATACTGTAGCTTTTGCTTTAGGTGGCCGCAGTTTGTAGGAATGGACGAGATGAAGTTTGCCATGAAGGAGGGCGAACAGCTGGTCCAGTACGTCTCCGAACATCCGGAGATAACCGACGTACTCTTTACGGGGGGTGACCCCATGATCATGAAGGCTAGGATATTTGCAAAGTATGCAGATGCTCTGATAGAGTCCAAGCTGCCGCATCTCAAGACGATCAGGATAGGTACAAAAGCGCTGGCGTACTGGCCCTACAAGTTTCTGACAGACAAGGATTCAGAGGAGATGCTTGATGTCTTTAGGCGCATAACCGACAGCGGACTGCACTTGGCCATAATGTCGCACTTTAACCACATAAACGAGCTCTCGACGGATGCGGTCCGTCTGGCAACCTCTCGCCTGAGGGAGACCGGGGCACAGATAAGGACCCAGTCGCCACTGCTTGCACACATAAACGACGATGCCCAGATGTGGGCCAACATGTGGACCAAACAGGTCAAGATGGGCTGCATTCCATACTATATGTTCGTAGTCAGGGATACCGGGGCCCAGCATTACTTTGGAGTCCCACTGGTCAGGGCATACGAGATATTCAGTCGTGCATATTCTGCAGTCAGCGGCCTGGCAAGAACCGTACGCGGGCCTAGCATGTCGGCTACGCCGGGCAAGGTACAGGTTTCAGGCGTTGTCACGCTTGGTGGGAAGAGGATGCTTGTAATGCGGTTCTTGCAGGGACGAAATCCCGACTGGGCGCATACGCCGTTTCTGGCACAGTATGACGAGAACGCCATATGGCTAGACGACCTAAAACCGGTGGAGGGTGACAAGTTCTTCTTCGAAGACGAGCTGGAACGCATAAAGACCGAAAAGATGGTCCGGTAGATGGGACATTTACAACCCGGGATCCGCACATGTCAAGACTGTTGGCGAGTGCGTGCGGCCCGATTATGGCTACAGTGGTTGTTTAGGCCCGTACGTGACGACACCGGCCGGACGCTGGCAGACGGCTCTTCCCTAATGTACATCAGGCCGAGAGGCAGACTAATGATTAAATATTTTTGTGAGGGTATAATATGAATGGTTCCCAAATAATGGACGTAATACAGGGGAAGAAGATATCGTTTGTCAACTTTTGGTTCGTTGACATCTTTGGCGAGCTGCATAATGTGGGCATGCCGTCGTATGCCGTAAACGAGGAGAGCTTTACATACGGACTTGAGAAACTGGACGGAAGTTCGATCGTGGGCTTCAAGTCGGTCAACAACTCCGACATGGTCATGCTGCCAGACCCCGACACGTTCAAGATTCTTCCTGCTGACTATGATCCGGGTCCCCGAAGGAACGCAAGGATAATCTGCGATCTATACGACGGCAGCACGAACAAAGGGGACCGGTACAACCGCGACTCGAGGGGGATTGCCGAAAAGGCATCGGACAGACTCTCCGGGTTCGGATTTACGCACACCTACTGGGGCCCCGAGATTGAGTTCTTCATATTCGATGCGATCAACGTATACCCTTCACCGTATGCGGCCACCCATTCGGGCGCTGGAGCAGGCTACTCCATAGAATCAAAAGAGTCCCCGTGGGCAAAAGGAAATGTCAGTACTGCAATTGAGGTGCGCGAGGGGTATTATCCGTCCCAGCCAAAGGATACGCTAGATGGATTCCGCAAGGATGTCTGCGACGACCTTTACGACCGGTTTGGCATCGAGATAGAGGCCGAACACCACGAGGTTGCAACATCGGGCCAGTGTGAGATCAACCTGAGATACTCTGAGATGATCGGCATGGCCGATAACGTGGTTACGATCAAGAACCTTGTAAAGGTAAAGGCAAAGCGTAAGAACCGGGTGGCGACGTTCATGCCAAAACCGATATTCGGCGACAACGCGTCTGCAATGCACCTCCACCAGAGCCTGTGGAGTAATAGTACAAACGAGATGTATGACGCCGACGACCATACTGCGCAGCTGAGCCAGTCGGGCAGGTACTATGTGGGGGGCATACTTGAACATGCCTCTGCGCTGTGCGCAATATCAAATCCCACCACCAACTCCTACAAGCGTCTCGTTCCGGGATTTGAGGCTCCGGTAAACGTGTGCTGGGGGCTTGGCAACCGTTCTGCCGCCGTCAGGGTTCCGATGTACACCAAACACCAAGAGAAGAGCAAGAGGATCGAATATCGCGTACCAGACCCCACCGCAAACATATATCTGCTGGAGGCTGCCATGTTGCTGGCCGGCCTTGATGGCATCCGGCGAAAGCTGGACCCGGGAGATCCCGTAGAGGAGAACGTATACCGCCTCTCCGCGGAGAAGAAGCGCGAATACAACATAGGCGCCCTGCCCACCTCGCTGAAGGGGGCGCTTGACGCGCTTGGCAGCGACAACGATTTTCTGGTGGATGTCTTTACAGCAGACTTTCTTGAAGTGTACAGGGACCTCAAGTACAGGGAGTACTCGGCGTTTGCGCAGACGCCCACGCCGTGGGAGATCTCTATGTATGCAGATGGATAGGGGTGGCGTTTGCGCCCGGCTGGCTGCCGGGAACCAGTACGCAAGATTTAGTTGCACAGGGGGATCCAAGAGTATATTCAGATTTAAAACCACAAATATAAAAAATTGAAGAACATCTGTCATGTATGGTCGAGACCAATTATGACATTCTGGGCGTGGCCGAGGGTTCTAGCAAGAAGGAGATACACAATGCGTTCAGACAGCTCGCCTTGCAGTTTCATTCCGATCGTGGAGGCGAGAACAGACAGTTCATCAGGATCCGGCAGGCCTACGAGGATCTCAAGGTAGGCAAAAAGTATCCTGACACAGAAGATGAGCGGCTAAGGAACTCCAAGGTCTTTTCCGGTGACGTTGATGCCGATGTCATAAGGCGGAACCAGATTCTAGGCCAGGAGATCTACAAGGAGATGATGACTGCAGAGGAGTGGGCAGCCGCCCTGAACAGGGCCAACATGACCGGTACGAGGCTCTTTGGTTCAAAGACGCTTGGCGAGATAGAACTTGAACGCAAGGCAAATGGTGCCCTGTCGATCAAGGGCAACTTTATGGCAGGCAGCCTCACATACGACGGGCCTGTAATGATGCGCGGCAGCGTCACAAGCCCGTCGTGGACTCCTGAATATCGCACGCAGATACGCCTCTTGCACGGTGACTTTAAGATGATGGATCCTACCGAGAACAAGTACAAGATCGAGAACGGCGCCACCCTTACAGTCGAGAACGGAAATGCTGTTGTGGGAAATGTCTTTGGTAGAAAGTACCGCGTCGGGGATCAGACCGGGAAGGTGGGCGTATTTGACATGAAGGAGTATCGTACGCGCATTGCAGCACCAAACGGAAAGATAATCGCCGAGAATCTGGTCAATACGGTAAGTGTAGAGGCAGATACCGTCATAGTACTGAACGTGGAGGACGATGTGGAGATAACTGCGCGTGAGATCTTGTTTTATGGCGGCAAGATGACGTATGACACTACAATAAGGCTGAAGCGCGGGGGCGTAATACGATTCTTTGAACGATTCTCCATACAGGGTCTGAGCGGTGACGCTACTATTACATTGGAGGACTCTAGGACTGTACGGCTCTTCAACCTCAAGACCAAGAAGATAAGGAGCCTGCCAGACGAGCTCGTGCCTGACATGGAGGAGTATGCAAAGGATGCAACCATGGTAGGTAATGGATTTACGATTACATACGAGATGCTGGAGAGGCTCCCTGTTGCCACATATGGTGCGGGGGGGCAGAAGAGGCGGCGGGACTCGGATGGCGGTAGTGGTGGCGACAGCGGTGGCAACGACGACGACAACGACGACAACGGTAGCTGGGCCTCCAAGTTTGGTTTTGGTGGCAGGCGCTTTCGGCGCAAGTAGTAGACTTCTTGAGTCTGCCTACCTATTGAGGGGCTGTGTGACTGCAGGAGTTCATCGGCAGGTGGTAGTAGTAGTGGTGGTGGTGGTGATGACGACGACGACGGTGACGATGGTGACGTATGACTTCACCTGTCCTGCCTAGTACAAAAACTGGCTGGAAAAAGCCTCTTTAGTAGTGCAGTATGGGTTTTTCAGTCGTGTTTAAGTCCATATGACAGGGGTGTCAGATCCATATAAGGACAGGTGAAATCATACATGGTGACAACGGCCTCCTAACTCTCCCGCTTGTTTGAGGTGATTCGGAGTGGATCGGACACAACCTTCTTTGTTACTATATATCCCGAATACCCGTGCTCTGCTGAGACCTCGCTACTGTCCATCTTCGAAAACGAATACTCCTCAAAGTCCTTGACTACCTCGTAAAAGTACTCCCCTATGATCAGCCCATTTGCCGTGGCGCTCCTGTTTATCTTGGCGCACCTGTTGACGGTCGTACCAAAGATGTCCTCCACCGTAGAGGTCAAACTCTTTGCGATCCGGACTATTCCATACGTGGCGCTTATCCTGTAGTTCATGGGGGGCAGCTCCGCCTTGTTCAGCTTGCGGTTGATCCTGTCGTGTATCTCGCCCATGGCCAGGCAGCAGTCTAGACATTTTCTGAGTATCTGCTTCTCGTCGTGTCCGTATATGGAGAAGTAGAACAGCAGGGCGTCTCCTATATTCTTGACTATCGTTCCCTCGTACTTTTGGATTACGAGGCCCATGGAGTTTATGAATATCTTGTAAAATTCACTAATCTGTGTATCCGTCATCTGGGAACACGTCTTTGTGGAGTTCATAATGTCCACCATTCCGACACAGTACTTTTCACTATGATTGGAGAACTGTAGCAGCACCCCCTCCTGCTGCCTGATGATTCCCTCCTTCTCCTTAATTCTGATCATCGACTCCCTGAGCTTGTGTGTCATCGTGTCGAATGCTGCTGCTAGTTCTCCCACCTCATCCTTCGTCTTAATCTCCGTTCTAATGTCAAAGTTCCCGCCTGCGACCTCGTTTGCCATATTCTTTATTCGTAGTATGGGCTTTGAGACTGTCCTTGATACAAGAAATGCCAGTCCAATCATTCCAAACATGATGGCCGTTCCCGTCTGAAGTATGTTGATCTGTAGCGTAACTATCGGCTCCTCTACCTCGTCCCTGTCGATCTCTGCTAGTAGTACAAATCCCAGATCCGACGCGCAATACGAGGACCCGTGTACGGCGCCCCTGTAGCTTGCGTATATGCCCGAATACACTACATTGTTGTCAAGACACTCGGTTACTGCAATATTGTCCACCGTGGTCTGTTGCTCAGTTCTATCGATAAATTTTACTTGATTCATTATGTGGCCGTCGCGGTCCACTATGAATACCTCCCCCATGTCGCCTAGTCCAGATCTTGCCAGTATAAGATCATCTATAATGGAGAACGGAATCCTAGTTATCATGGTGCCGATCCACTCGCTCTCTACTGCGTCAAGCGGCCTGACAAGGTACTGTCTACCAATATCCTGCCTCTCATCAAGTACCCCTACAGCGCCGTTTTGAAATATCTGAGTTGCAATTACCAGGGTTGTTGTACTGTCATCCTCATCACGCTCAAAGTCTATAAACGGCCCGTCTAGAGAGCGCTGGTAATAGATCCTGTCGTCAACGGGCTTGTGTTCTGGGTGAAGCGTAAAGATCTCACTGCCGTCATTATCATAGATGTTTATGCCTGAGATTACTGTGCTATATCCTACATTTGCCTCAAACTCCCTGATCTGGTTGAGAAACGTGGTTCTGTACTCTGCCCGTGCGGAGTCTAGCAACAGTCCGGGTATGTCGCTCAGATCGTTGATCGATTCACGGATCACCGGATCACTCCCTAACATGTTGTTCTGTATAACTCTGGTCTCGATTATGGTGCGCAGTGCAGAGCCGTGCGTGTTGGACTCGCTCTTAAGGTGATTCTGGGTGTTTGTTGTGATTATGTTCGTGGCACTCTCAAAACTGATGTAACCTGTAATTGTAAATGCAAAGAGCCCCGCCATTATCACCAAAAAGATCAATTTTCTGCTGAGCGTAACTGCTATGCGCATTGCACGCTTTGTCTTAAATATCTATAAAACTTTTTATTTTATAAACTCATTATGTAACCTTGGCCAAGTTTGTAGTAACCGTTTACGTCCCTCACGTCTGAATAACTGATTCTAGGCACAAATTTGGCAAATTGTTTACGCTGGACGTAAACAGTTACAACTCTAGGATTGTCCGTGCTTGGTCCATGCGACAGAATTAATACTCTAGTTGATGTTCGCTCTGGCGACTCACGGCGTTGTCAGTGAAGATGCAATTAGGTAGAGATTAAAGACGTGACACCATCGTACCTTATATGAGCCGGCCTGGAAATCTTTGGAGACGGGTGCATGGCGGCATCACGAAACGGCCCACCAACTTCTCTTGGATAGTGGAGAATAGTATTGCGGGCTCGGGCATTCCCACAAGCCGTAACGAGTTTGATTGGATTCTGTCTAGGGGGGTGCGATCCGTGGTGACCATGACAGAACGTGCGCTGCCCGGTGAGTGGATATCGGAGAGTGGCGTAGACTATCTGCATCTTCCAACACCCGATATGCATGCCCCCGAATTGGAGAGTCTAGACAGGGCTGCAGACTTTATACAGACGCAGGCTGCACGCGGACATCCCGTGATGGTTCATTGCGCTGCAGGCCTCGGTCGAGCAGGAACCGTTCTAGCATGCTATCTTGTAAAGTACGCTGGATACACTGCAGAGCGTGCCATATCTGAGATCAGAGAAAAGAGGCCGGGTTCTATACAGTCAGACGAGCAAGAAAACGCAATTGTATTCTTTGCGCGACAGGTGGATGGCATACGATAACTCCAAGCGGCCTGTTGCTGCTGCCGTCCCGTTTGCAGCGTGCGGCTGTGCATGCGTTCAGTCCACAAACTCTGCTACTAGGCTGCCGTCTGATATTCTGATTCTGAGGGTCTTGTTGTTTTGGAAGATCAAGGTGAGTCCTCCATCAGGGTCGGGATCTACCACCCTGACCAGCTCCTGCATCTTGATTGACTCGAACTTTTCCATTCTGCCGTACATACCTCCTACAATCATTCTGGAATCGAGATGGTTTGAATCTTGCCATCTACAATCTTTATGAATAAAAATCTGTTGTCCTTGAAGATAAACGTGATTCCCCCCTCTTTGTCTGGTTCCTCGACCTCCAGTACCGGCTGTCCGAGCAGTCCGTCATATTTTGCCATACCTCCTATCCGTATGCCTTCCTTATATCCCTAATTGAGCATGAGCGGTAAGAGGCTACCCACTTTATAAGCACCCAGTAACCGTCGTGTGTGTCCTATGTAGAATACACCACACACCCATACAATGGACAGGCAAAGTCATACCACGACCGTTACCGTTATCTCGCGCGAGTTGTTCTTGATGTTGCCCAACTCTGTATATTCGTGCTTCTGCCAGGATGCGTATGCCTCTGCACTGATTCTGTAGGTGCCGCCCGAATTGTGGCCTCCAAGTTCCGATGCGCCAAATACAAACCTCTCAGAAAAGTCAAAGAGCTCATGACGAACATCGTCTTCTGAGGTCCTGATTATAGGTTCAAAGTTCTTGGCAACTTGAACCCAGATCCGCCTGTCCTTCATCGGATTGACCAGTTTTGGGTTTCTGGTCCAGAATATTGCCGCCTTTCTATACGTGTCCACCGGTCTGCCTATTGGCCTCTTTCTGAACCCGCCGGTCATCAGCTTTATTCCGTATTTCAGTTTGAACGAGACATCATTTGCACCGTATGCCTCCGTCCAGTCCTTCTCGTTGAAAGCCTCCCTGACTCCACCGTTTATCGAGAATTTTGCAGTTATCTCGACATTCTCGTCTGGAGCATACTCCTCCTTTGATGTGGCCAGTTTAATCTCTGAGAATCTGCTCTCTGTCAACTTCAACTGTGTCGGTATGCTGCCCTGTTTTATGTGTGTCAATCTCGAGGGAGTTACAGGTTACTTCCCCTATAATCAAATCTTGAAGGGAGTTGAGCCCATGATCATTTTAGTGAGATCCTGCCGGCTTGTTGTAGTGACATGTTGCGTAATGACTCGGTACATACAAACCGTTGAAGGGACGCAACACGCCGCCGGCAGGGGTTCCTCCAGTGATAGTGATGCATTGCCATTTTTCAACTTAGCGTAGTCGACGCCATTAGGAACTGTCTTTTTCGAGTATGCTAGGTTGTAAAGTTGGAATGCAATGACAGGTGCAGAAAAAATTGTTCCCGTGGAGTGTTGATATGGTCTGGCGCGAGCTCTGTAGTTTGTCAGGACACTGTAGATGTTGAGAATCCAAAATATTGTGCGCAGAATTCCCTATAGGTGCGTGTGTTGCTGTACACGCGCGATTTTACAACAGCCAATCAAACATCTTGACCGGCTCACATTACCTGTTTTCCAACATTTTGGTTATGGTGTCCTTCATTCCATCGACATCCTCAAACAATGTGTTGCCCTTGCACCTTCTTATCGACTCCCAATATCCTTTGACCGGATTCAGTTTGGGCGTATATGGATGCAGATACATCAGCATGATATCGCCATTACAAAACTCTACGAACTCTTTTGTCATTTTCGACTTGTGCGGTGAGGTGTTGTCGACTATGGCAATTATTTTACCGTATTTTTCTTCAGGGGATGAGGAGAGCGATAAAGCTGCCACTGTTTGAGCTGTCACTGTACAGGTAGCCAAAGCTGTCTTTGGTGAGGCTTCCATACATGTGAACGCGATGTCTTGACAGAGTTACCTTTGCATATACAGGCTCCCCCTTCAGATACCAGTCTTTTGTTGTATCCGGCCCCCACTATGAGTGATGTCGCATCGACTGGCACCACCTTATGTTCGGGGTTTTTCTTCGCCGTTTCTGCAACTTCTCTCTTAAATTTCTCCTTTATGGGTTCGTCGGCCGCCTTTGGATGCCTAGATCTAGGTATCCTGCGTGAGAAACCTAGTTTGCGCAGTATGCAGTAGGTATTGCTGACTGAATATTCTACATCAAATTTCTCTTTGATGTGTTTGATCACCAGCTTTGCCGACTACGACCCTGATTGGAACTCCGCAGCTGCGGGATCCTGATGCAATGTCTACTTTGAGCTGCTCTAACTACCCCTTGCTCAGTTTGGATGGGACTCCCTTTGGTTTTTTGTCGTATAGTGCACTTATGCCGCATCTGGCGGCTTTCTGGAGCCATTTTTGGGTTGTTCTAACTACCATGTTGAATATTTTGGCAATCTCAGATATTGCCATCCTCTTCTTTCTCTACATGTATACTAGCAGTCGAGTCTTGGCCTTCTGATCGGTCTCCTCCTTTTGCATCTTTTGTAGGTCTTCCATCTTGTAGTCGCGTAAAAATTCGTCACCTATTGGAATTAGTCGGAATCTTCTCCCTTTCATAACTACCCCTCTTGAAATCTGTGTTTAGCCCCCCTTGTCAATTTTTCACTTTTAAGGGCAATTTCTTCCTCACATCACTACGATCGTCTGTACTAGGTTACCCTCCCTCCCCCCACTCACGTATCGTTTAGGTTAGGCGTGAATATTTTGCGGAATTTATGTCAAGATCAGTAATTCAGACATGTGGGACTTAGACGGCCTCTGGGTGCTTATAAAGGAGGTAACCTGTTAAGATCACCCCCGGGATTGATTTATATTCATACTCTGAAGCCTGTGTTCATATGAAGGCCAAGGTAATCAACTCAACACCAGAAGAGATCAACCTATCCATCAAGGAGACGGATATTGGTATACTGTATATTGTTCAACACGAGGTACTCAAAAAGGATGACACCAACTTTGCCGGCGTAATAATGAAACACCCACTCACAAGCGAGTGCTGGATGCGTGTGAGTACTTCTACGGATCCGTTGGATGAACTTAAACGAGCTACAGACTCTGCCATACAGACCGCCCGGGATCTCAAGGAACTAATTAATTCCACAGTCAAGGTAGTAGACTGATGAAGTTCTGCCCTACATGTGAGGCAAAGCTGAAGAAGGGTCCGGCCGGACTGCGCTGCCCCAAATGCGAGTATGTAGAGAGTTCCACCGCCAATGAAAGGCGCGGCGATGTTGCGCCTGATAACGGCCCTGCAGAATCAGAGTCGTCTGATGGACTAAACGTGTTGGATGCAGATACAGGGGAGACACTTCCGACGATCAACATCGACTGCGCAAAGTGTGAAAATGATGTGGCCATATGGTGGATGCTCCAGACCCGGAGTGCCGATGAACCGACCACCCAGTTTTACCGATGTACAAAATGCCAATATACTTGGCGTGACTATTCCTAGGACTCTTTTACCTGTCTGCGGACTTCTGATTTTAGGTGGCAGGGTTGGTCAACATATTACTTTATTTTGGGGTGCCTTTCACGAAGCTTGAATTTGACATTTGCAGCAAGGACCAGTGGTTCTGACGATCTAAAGACCATAATATCTGCAATCTCTACACTAGTTGAGGAGGCCACGTTTGTTGCAACGGCCGAGGGAATCACGTTTAGGGGCATGGATCCGTCTCATGTGGCGCTCATAGACATATCATGGCCCAACTCTGCCTTTGAGCGGTACGAGTGTGACAGTGATGTCAAGTTCGGGGTACGCATAGACGAATTCTCCAAGATAATAAAACGTGCCGACAAAAAGGACAGCATAGATGTCAGCATTACCGACGAGAACAAACTACTGATCTCGGTAGGACGAAACAAGAGATACAAGATCAGACTGATCGAGATCTCAGCCACCGATACGCCGCTCCCAAAGATCACATACGATGCCAAGATAGTGATGCCGTCATCCAAATTTGACAAGATGCTTGGCGATGTCCATGTGGTGTCCGAATATCTGACTATGAGCGCCTCTGCAGATTTAGTCGAGTTCTCAGGCACGGGTGACTCTGGGGAGGTAACGATAGCGATGAATGTCGGTGATAATGCTGCTGATGGTACTGGTGGTGAAGGCGGTGGCGGCGATAACGAGAGATCCACTACAAACATAATCGAGGATCTCTCCGTCCAGGCTGACAGTACGGGTACCTACTCACTGGAGTATCTAAGTCCGGTGATAAAGGCTGTGGGCTCGGCCACCACGCGTGTTACATGCGAATACTCCAGCGCCAAACCGCTTCGTTTGGAATGTAGGGTAGCCAACATAGGACGAATCCATTTCTACTTGGCTCCCCGTGTGGACGGTTAAGCATTTTAACATTCGTTGCAATAGATGAGTTGGTATGCAGTTGTTGGTGATAAAGTATGACGGGGCATCAATCTCGTCTGCAGGGGACATATGCAGCGTCTCGGCATATCTTACCGAGATGTCCAAGACAAACCGTACGGTGGTGGTATGCTCTGCAATCGACAGGGTTACAGACTCGCTTATGGATATAGCGGACTACATTAGAAGGGGGAAGAAGGATGCCGCAAAACGGCTTGCGGCCTCAATCATCAATCGCCATAGGCGCCTTGCAAGACAGACGACGAAGCAGCCCACCACACAGAAGAGGCTGCTTGGCGCAATAGAGAGCGACTCTGCGGAGCTGCTGGCCCTGATCGATGGCATGATCCTCCTAGGTGAGATGACGCCTGGCATGAAGGACTATATCCTGTCGTTTGGTGAGCGGCTCTCGACAAAACTGCTGGCCGGTGCGCTGACTGATGCAGGCAGGCGCGCAGTTGCGCTCACCGGAAGCGAAGCAGGCATAATTACGGACTCGGAGTTCGGTGAGGCCAAGCCGTTGATGGATACGACGCGTCTGAGGGTGGCAGAGAAGGTGGGTGCGATATTCTTAGATGGCGCGATCCCGGTGGTGGGTGGATTTGTGGGATCTGATCAGCACGGCCGCCTTACCACGCTGGGCCGGGGCGGTTCTGACTATACTGCCACAATAATCGGTTCGTGCATGCGTGCAGATGAGATATGGCTTATGGGCAGTGTTGATGGACTCTTCACTGCTGATCCAAAGGTCACACGGGATGCAAAGACACTCGTACATGTCTCATATGTGGAGGCAATAGAGATGGCCCTCTTTGGTGCAAAGCAGATACATCCGCGTACCTTCGAACCTGTACTCTCAAAGGAGATTACCATGAGAATCCGGAGCGCCAAAAACACCGACAATAAAGGTACCTTGGTTACGGCATCACCGCCTCTTGCAATCAGGAACACGGTAAAGTGCGTAAGCCGCATACAGAACAGCGGACTGATCGATATACGCGGAGGTAGCATGGTGGGCATGCCTGGAACTGCCGCCAAGATATTTGCAACACTGGCTGCTGCCGGTATCAACGTGATGATGATATCGCAGAACCCATCAGAATCAAGTATTACGATAGTCGTCAAAGATGCCGATCTTGACCGGGCTGTAAACGCACTGGAGATGAAGCTGCTGGGCCAGATAATAAAAAAGATCGACGTTACCATCAACATGACCATAATTGCGCTGATTGGTCTGGGGATGCGCGGCACGGCCGGGGTGGCCTCAAAGGTCTTTACAGCCATGGGTGCTGCTGGCATAAACGTTGCAATGATAACACAAGGCTCCTCTGAACTGAACTTGGCTTTTGTCGTGCGCAATATAGATGCCGATACTGCAATACGCGCACTTCATGATGCTTTTGATCTAGGCCGGATAAACTAACCGGCAGCCGGACCAGATACGGCCCCCCGGCCGTGCAACGTCTTGCTATAATGACTTAGGAGGACGGTATATGTCGTGGGTGATCCCGGCAGTTTCAGTGTTGTGAGGGGTACGAGGCGAAATGAAATGTTCTAATGGGTCTTGCGACGACGACG
>RKRU01000133.1 GCA_007571225.1 Nitrosopumilaceae archaeon
CGGTGATACTAGTACCGGGCAGACGATCTGCCACTCTGAGATGGGATGTATTGGAAATACCTATACCATCCAATGACACACGCAGGATCATGCGTGATACGGATCTCCCCGAAAGATTCCCATACAAGTCTGGGCGGCGCAGACATGCAAAGTTTAAGCGCATATACTCAAACTCACTGTGGCATGCCAGCTACGAGGTTCTACCGGACGGCCGGTATTTTGTATCGTACCAAGATGATGCATCGTATCTGATAGTGGGATATGGGGTGTTTGATGAAGCAACCACACAGCATGCAATTGACGTACTGCACAAGGCAATTACCCAATACGGCAAGCCCGCATCTATATTGACCGACCACGATTCCAAGTTCTATTCAAACGAGAATATCTGCAAAGAATGCGGAGAGGCCTGTTTCGAACAGGAACTGGTGCGGTTGGATATAAGACACATACTGGCCCGTACTGGACAGCCCCATACAAACAGCAAGCTGGAACGTTTCCACACTGAACTAAAGAGAAGGCTGCACTTCTTTGAGCAGGTGGCGCCTGGAAGGGAGCCTACAAACTACCATGTGGGAGGTCCATTCTACACAAAGGGCAGGACGGACCCCGTGGAGCGCTTTATACAGTGGTACAATAACGAACGGCCGTATCAGTTACTTGACTTTGAGAATTTGGAGACCCCTGCAAAGGCCTACTCCCGAAAGATGGCGCCTGATGCAGATTCATCTATGGAAATAGAAGAGAGAAAGGAGTAGGAGGTGGTTCTCCCTCTCCTACAGGCGAGTCCGAAGTTAATAACGGCACCACAACAGTGGTATGCTGCTTTCTGTGTTATACACAGTACAGCTCCCGATATGCAGATATTATGCCTGCCGTATAGTTTCTTATTGCCCACATTTGAGGTGCTCGTCACCATCGAGAACAGGCCGGAACTGAGCGATCCCGAGGGGGCGACCATACTAAGAGATTTGGTACTAAAAGGTACGGACAGAAAAGTGACTGACATTAGAACCGCCAAGATGCTGCGTCTTACACTAGAGGCAGACGATGCAGACGATGCTCGCAATGCAGTAGGGGAGATCTGTGACGGATTGCGCCTGTACAATCCTGTTGTAAGTAGGGCAAGGATAGATGTCGTGGTTGCAGATAACATATGATAGCCGTCCGGCCTGCAGGCAAGGCCGTATAAAGGGATGCAGAGTTGTGGTACCGTATCTTGGAATAATGGGCAGTCTGGAGTTCTGTTTGCTTGCCTGCCTATGCCTGTAATTCCATATATGATAAATAGCCGTATTATGGCTGCCATACATGGAATCGGGCGAACAACCCATGGAACGAGATGCCTCACAGGAAAAAGCAATCTCGTATATGGACGGCCCGCTCCGTGTAATAGCCGGTCCGGGTTCTGGCAAGACCCGCGTGGTGGTCCACAAGGTGGCCAATCTGGTGAAAAGTGGAATCCCAGAAGAGTCCATAATGTGCGTGACGTTTACAGAAAAGGCTGCAGGTGAGATGCGCAAGCGACTCTACAACATGGGCATTAAAAACGTCCATGCAAGTACGATTCACTCGTTGTGCCTGAAGATGCTAAAAGAGAACCCCATTACAACTGGCATAACTGAGAACACGGCAGTATTTAGTGAGATGGCAAAGCTTGTGTGGTGCGTTAGAAATCTCGATGACTTTGGCATAGACGAGGCGGTAATCAACCTAGGCTCAAACCCCGGAGAGAAACTTTTGAAGATGATTGAGGTCGTAAGGCTTGCAAAACGCGAGCTGATCTCGGCTGACGAACTGGCCGAATATCTGCAGACCCACGAGCCTGAAGATCCAGCAGAGCAGGCAGCACACGCACGGCTAACAGAACTTGTAAAGCTGTACCGCCACTATGATAACTACAAGACCCAAAAGGATCTGATTGACTATGATGACATGCTGGCCCTGGCCGTACGCCATCTCAAACACAACGACATCATGCGTCAAATGTACCAGAACAGGTACAGGTACGTGCTTGTAGACGAGTTTCAGGATAACAACTATGCACAGTTCCTGTTTGCAACACTGCTAGCAGAGTCCGGCCAGATTACAGTGGTAGGCGACGATGACCAGTCAATAATGGGCTTTCAGGGTGCGTTTGATGGCATATTTGATGAATTTAATGCTGCATACCCAGACGTAAAGACAATACCGCTAAACAAGAACCGCCGCTGCTCTGGAAACATATCTGCCGTGTCCTTACAGCTGTTACAGGCAGGCGAAGACAGAGAGGTCAAGGAACTATTTACCGAGAATCCAGATGGCGAGCCTGTCAGGGTCGTAATGGCAGCAGACGAGGCATCTGAGCGCGAGTTTGTTGCCAAGAAGATACTCGAGCTTGCCGCCGGTGACACGCCGTATCATGAGATGGCCATACTGTGTAGCACCAATGCTGCTTGCAAGGAGTTTGCCAAGACGCTCAGATCACACAAAATCCCAGTTGCCATAGTTGAACAGGACCGCATAATGCTCAACCCGACGATAAGCGAGGTGGTGGCGCTGCTTAGGATAGCCGTTTCGCCTAGGACTGCCGGCAGGGAGGTATCATACGTACTGGCCGCGCGTGGCATACACGAGGATATCATACAGGCCATAAATAGAAGAGCCAAGGGGAGGGCGCGTAGCAATGGTTTGGACAGCTGTGACGACTGCGTGTTTGCAGAGGTCAGCAAATGTTCTGGAACAAGCCAAGATGCCCACATACAAGAGATAGTACGTAGGTTTGAGGATATGAAAGACGAGGCCCGATCAAGCAACCTGCTTGAACTGCTGTACAAGATAATGACTGACTACTCTGATGCCTATCAGAAGAATGCAAATGACTCGGGGTACGACTCTGCCCGTAACGTCAGGTTCCTTAATGAACTGTACGATGTCGCAAAGGACTATCTTCGGTATTACAGAGGTGAACGGCTGTCTGACTTTATAGACTATCTTGATACTGCAGGTGACGACATCCCAGTTGACTCTGACACCGACGACTCTAATACAGACGACTCTGCCCCCGAAGATTCGTATGTAAGCGTTCTGACCATACATAAAAGCAAGGGCAAGGAGTTTAAGACCGTCTTCGTATCTGGAGTGTATGAGGGTGGGATACCAAAAGGCTACAGGACAGAAGAGATCGAGATTCCCCGCCAACTACTAAAGGGCAAGGGCCGGATGCAAGACCCAGAAGAGGTCCACCTTCGGGTGCAGAGAAACCTGCTGTATGTGGCAATGACTAGGGCTATGAATGCTCTGTACGTGATCGTACCTGGGCAGGCCAAGACTAGCTCTAAGGCGCGCAAACCATCGAGATTTTTGGAGCAGATAGAATTTGAGACAAACCCGCGCATCGAGGTATCAGAGTACGGTGATGCCGCCGTTGCTGCCCTCGAGGATACCGTGATGCAACACCCGCTGGATGCAGCCAAATCACAGATACAGGAGAATGCCTGCAAGGCCGTACTGGAATCCCGCCCGCAGGCTGCCATACGTAGTATCGTACAACTGGCCAAGGTACTGCACATACAAGATGGCAACAACGAGGACTCTTTTGATCTAGATGCAGTTCTAGACGTAAGGCCTGACGAGGTTTTAGTCGAGGATATATCGTATAAGAAAAAGCCGCTAGTTGACAAGGAGATGCTGACGCTGTCGGCCACTGCTATCCAGACATATCAGAAATGCCCGCTAAAGTTTAGATACGGTAAGATTCTGCATATTCCCGAAAAGCCTACCATAAACCTCACCAAGGGTGGTGTGATACACTCTGCCATAGAGTACATGGAGTGTGAGCAGCTGGCAGGACGCACGCCTGACATAACCCGGGCCGCTAGTATGGCACGTGAGGGTATGAATTCTGGATGTCATATAACTCCAAACAGGGAGTATAACAAGGCTGAATCATCAATTGACAAGATAATGGAAAACTATGCCAAATGGGAGGGCATGTCGACTAACACGCTTGTTGCAGCAGAGAAGGACTTTGAGATTATGATTGCCGGCATAATATACAAGGGCAGGATAGACAGGGTTGAGCAGAGGCCAGATGGCAGGTATGAGCTTGTAGACTTTAAGACCGGCAAGACTGTAATTACAAAGAAGGCTGTAATTACCGACCCGCAGACTAACATCTATGCCGCTGCTGCCAGACAACTGTATGGCTCGCTTCCGGCCAGAGTCTCCCTAGTATACTTGGAGAAAGACACATCAAGGGTATATGAGGTTAGCGAAGAGTCCCTTGAGAAGGGACTGAGCATTATACGGGAGTGTACCGAGAAGATACTAAATGAAGAGTTTGATCCAACTCCTAGTTTTGACTGTAAATTTTGTTCATATAAAACTATCTGTCCTGCCGTCACTACTACAGACTAGCTGCAGCATATTACGAGTTCTGTACATGTGGTTGGTATGTGATGTGCA
>RKRU01000056.1 GCA_007571225.1 Nitrosopumilaceae archaeon
TTTGAGTCGATGTCATTCTCTTCATAGTCATCGTTATCGTAGTCGTCGTCTTCATCTTCATCCTCTTCTTTGTCATCATCGTCGTCGTCATCGTCATCATCGTCGTCGTCATCCTCTTCATCTTCCTCGTCGTCATCATCATCTTCGTCATAGTCGTCGTCATCTTCATCGTCGTCATCTTCATCGTCGTCGTCATCTTCATCATAGTCGTCGTCATCTTCATCGTCGTCTTCATCGTCGTCTTCATCATAGTCGTCGTCATCTTCATCGTCGTCTTCGTCTTCATCGTCTTCGTCATAGTCATCATAGTCGTCTTCGTCTTCGTCTTCGTCTTCATCGTCGTATTCCTCAGAGTCCCCGGCAAATATCGGGGTATCAATTAAATTACTCGTGTCAGATAACTCCGTACTTGGCCTGTCTGGATTCTCGTGCATCTCAATTAATCGTATCCCGTCCAAGACGGACACATACTTGAAGATATCAGTAGCTGAACGCTTCTTCAGGCGTGTCAATGACTCGTCGTCACTAATCGACGAGGGGATAAATACGTCCAGAATGCGATATTTTTCATCAGGATGTATTGTAAATTGCAGATTGTCTGCACCCAGTCTGTACGTCAGTATTTCGCGTATCTTGTCTTCAGGCGATTCAAGTATGCGTCTTATATGGACATCGTACAGGAGCGTCTTGCCTGCTAGTTCATGGTTAAAGTCCACCTGTATTCTTCCTGAGCTTACAAAACGTATGATCCCCTTCTTGCCCCCAATCTCCACTGGGTCCCCTATGGACAGGCTTTCATAGTCTTTCAGCTTTCTCTGTGGGTAAGTCCGCACCTTTTTGGAGTCCCTGACACCCCATGCCTCTTCGGGGGGGAGTTCAATTACCTGTTTGTCCCCCACAGAGAGTTTGGCAAGTTTCACATCCAATCCGCGAAGGACGGGATATGTATTCTCCCCCACGGAGACGAGTTTTGGCCTGTACCTAATGTGTGGGGCGTATATTCCCGCTTTAGCAGCTACATCTTCAAGCGTAGTTTCAACAACGCGGCCATCATCCTTGGTGCGCTCGGTGTAATCTACCAGTATTAGTGAGCCTGTTTCAAAAGTCAATGCGGATATTCTTGAATTTCTACTATTAAATTAAACGCATGCCATTCAGGTACGCCACGATAATATCTTCAGACAAACCCCAATCGACGGTATGTCGGGTATTGTCAAAAACAATGTTACTATCATCATTTTTGTTGTGGCAGACCAGACTCAGGCGCCAAGCGTCTTTTCTGCGGCCCTGAGACCCGCCTGTGGGTCCGTATCATACCCCATCATGGCTAGAGTAGACGATATGGCAGAGATCGTGCGCATGACATGGTATGAGCTCACCTCTCCCATGCAGCCTACACGGAATACTTTACCCTTCAGATCGCCGAATCCACCGGCCACCAGTACCTTGAACTTTTCTGCAAGCGTGTTTCTAAACGTCTTGTCTTCTAGTCCTTCAAGATAGTTCAGTGCAACGATCGAGATGGAGCGGTCCTCCTCCTTTGCAAACGGCGTCAGGCCAATTGCGCTGAGTCCAGTGTACAGGGCATCAGAACATACTTTGTGGCGCCTAAAGACGTTGTCAAGTCCCTCCTCCAACAGTAACGAGAGGGCCTCGCGGTAGGCGTACAGGAGCGGCAGCGCAGGAGTAAACGGCGTATGCTTGGACTCTTCATAGTATCTAAAGTAACGCGCCAAGTTAAAGTAGAGTGTGCTGGGCGGGTTCTCCACCATGTATTTTTTGGCCTTGGGGCTGACTGAGATTGGTGATATACCAGGCGGGGCGGCTATGGCCTTTTGGGCCCCGGTCATGCATACATCTACATTCCACTTGTCGACTGGCAGTCTGGCCCCGCCAAGCAGGGAGACAGAATCAACCACATAGAACGCGTCATTTCTAGAGGTCAGATCAGAGATTCTATCAAGATACTTTACCATTGTACCTGTAGAGGTCTCGTTGTGCACGACATAGAATGCCTTTACGTCGGGGTTGTTGTCAAACGCCTCCCTTACTTGGTCAAATGTTGCATTCTGCCCGGGGGGAGTCTCCAGTCTTATCACGTTTGCGCCCTGGCCGGTAATCAGCTGTGCCAGCCTGCTGCTAAACTCGCCGTTGACAGGTATGATCACCTTGTCATCCTTCTTGACTAGGTTAACCACGCCGGCCTCCACCGCGCCGGTTCCTGATGCCGAGAGCGCCACGATATCGTTCTCAGTCTCAAATACCTGCTGCGTCTTTGATATTACATCCGTATACAGGTCTACAAAATCATCGCTGCGATGGTTTATGATCGGCGCCAGCATTGCACGCATCACCCTGTTGGGAACGTTTGTCGGGCCAGGAAGCATTGCCAGATATTCCATCTGCTTTCACATATCTTGGGATTGTCTTTTATTTATAACTAGAGATTTTCAAGCCGGCTCTTAACTAGAGATTTTCAAGCCGGCTCTTGGCATCGCATGCAAGCAGAAACCTTCTAGTCCCGTCTGGCACCAAGTCCATCCAGTCAGACTCCCCGTCTGCGATCATTTTGCGTATACGAGTGCCAGAGATCTCGTCGCGCCGCAAAAAAGGGATCTTGACGGTACGAACCGCACGCCCGCCTCTCAACCCAGAGTAGATGTGTGCAGTCATGGCATCGTTGGTAAATACAAGCCCGAATACGGGTACGATGACATCTATTAGTTCGGCCCACCCGGCGTGATCGTCGACATCGGGTATGTCGTATATGGATATGCGTTCTAACATGTGATCGTCGACTGACGAGAGTATCATCTTCTTCCGCTCGTCTGCGGTAAATGGGTTTTCCGGTTCGGGCTGCCTGTTTGAGCTGCCTACTCCGACCCACAGTCTGTCCGCCACTCCTAGGGCAAACCGTAGCGCCTCCAGATGTCCAAGGTGAAACGGCTGAAACCGCCCCACCAACAGACCGTCCATAATGTATGGCCCATACACTATTCTAAAAAGATTGGACTACTAGTGGTACCCAGTCAGGTGGTGCGGCATTTTACGCATTCAGACGGCAACATTGAATGATCTTGAGCTCGCAGGCACTCTGTCAGGAGCTGCTCTGCCCCCTCTATCCCAAATATCCTTTGGATGTCGGGGATGCCCGTACCACGGACTCCACAGCTGGAGCACGTATACGCCAGAACCTCTTCTTCATCGTCTTCGTCTTCGTCTTCGTCCCACACCTGGTTGTCCTCTAGTATGCCAGCGCGCTCCCCGGCCCCTGCGCCTGTACCGTGTACTGCACTACCGTCAGGCCCTCCAGTCTCGTAATACTCGTATGGTTCCTCCCACTCCTTCCAGTAGTCCTGAAATACCCTCCAGCCGAGCTCTATATTCAGATTGCCATAGTTGTTTATGAGCTGAAAGTTGTCGTCTATGTCCACCAGCAGCATGCTCTCGGTTCCGCCGCTGAGCGTACCGCGCATGCCCCTGCCAATCATCTGAGTATAAAGTAGCGTACTCTTGATAGGCCTCCCCACAAAGACACAGTCTATGTTGGGCGCGTCAAATCCGGTGGTCAGGACATCAAAGTTGCACAACACCTCCAAGTCGCCCGAGCGGAAGAGTTCGATTGCACTCATGCGGGAATCAAGATCCATCTTAGAGTCCACGTATCTGACATTTACACCGTAAAGCACCCTCAACAGCATGGCAATCTGTCTTGAATGGGCAACCGTACAGCCAAAGAAGAGTATCTTCTTCCTGCCCAGACGGCGGAGTTTTTGAATCTCACGCACTATCATTGTATTTCGCATCCTGTCACGGCCGATATCCCTCAGGGTGTCCTTTCTAAAGTCTCCAAAATTCGCAAGATGTTTGATGTCCTGCGGGCTAAGATCATACATCTTGGACTGGAGTACCTTGTGGTATACGTCGCATAGGACGTTTCTCATAATCAGCCTGTGGTACAGGTTCTTCTGGCGCTCAGACGGCGTCATAGTTGATTCTTTTGGCCTGCGCTCCACGGCAACCTCAGACATGGTGGTATTGATGTGACCATCGTTGTCCTTGACTGTAAGCGCTACTTCGTATACGCCGGGCTCCTGAAACTCGTGTATGATGTTCTTGGTACCGTTGTAGCTCCATTGCAGATGACTCTCCGACTCTTCGTCTTTATCCATACCACCATCACCTTTGCCATCACCTTTGCCATCACCATCGCCTGCACCAACCCCGGTGGACGCAGCACTATTGTTGCTGCTACGGGATGCTGCATCTTCTCTGGATCCATTCTGTTCCCCTGCATATGTAATGGTCCACGAATAGTCTGATTGGTCAATAAAGCCGCCCCTATAGTATGATCTCTCGCCTAGAATCTTTATCGGATCCTGCGTATAGGCCACGGTCTGGCAGTCCACCACCGCGTGCGGAGTATACCTCCGCATCTCTTCTGAGTATGGAATTGTTGGAAAGTATACCCCTCCCATGCGCCGCTTCAGTTTTACAGTATCAAGGCCGGTACCCTTTCCCCTAAACGGCGTGGCGGTAAGGCCGATCAGAATTATGCCCCACTCAGACAGTTCGGCCTTTTTGTTGTCCCAGTTGAAGCCCATCTCTCGGAGTACATCAGAGTACGAAGACGCCACGGCATGGTGGGCCTCGTCGATAATGATGCACGCAGTAAGCCTGCCTAGCGTGTTAAGTTGTGAAGGCTGATCGAGTATCTTGAATAGTGACTGTATGGTTGCCACGATCACGCCCTTCTCGTCAAGCAGATCGTCCATTCCCAATGTAGGCAGCGCGCCGCCCACACCCCAGAACCTGTGTATGTGTAGCGTGGTCCCTCTTCTTCCCACATCTTCAAAAATGGTCTTAAACGTGCTAAAGGCCTGCTCGCAGAGTTCGTTTGACTGTGCAATCCAGAGTATGAATCTGGAGTTGCGCTGCTGCTCGTTCTTGGACGGCTTGCCGTCATTGAGCCACTCTATTATGGTCTCCGCAACCATCCGCGTCTTTCCTGCGCCGGTAGGGATTGACACCATCTTTCTCTTTGCCTCCCTGCCTTTCTCCATAAGGGTGCCTTCCAGCATCCTTCGTACAATGACGCCGGTGGTAAACTGGTAGTCATACAGCGGATTTAGCGGCACATGTGGAACTACAACCTCTGTGTCAGGTAACGACTCCACGTGCTCCTTCTCTGCTGCCGAGGGGGGCAGGCCCAGCACGCTTGCAAGTGCAAGTCCCAAGTTGTTGGTTATCTCCAGCCCCACCACATCCTGGATCGTATTGATAGAACCGCGTCTCTTGTGGTGTACGGTGGGTAGAACCTTTTCTAGAATCGCATCCTGTCTCACAAGGCCCTTTATAATTACGGTCTCTAGCATCAGATCAAGAAAGAGCCTGCGCTTTATGGTATCATTCTCTATATTTCGCAAAAAGCGCGTTCCGACAGTATCGTAAAGAATCTCGGCAAGCCTGTTGGAGTTGAAGACATCCTTGTTGTCCTCTGAGAACATCATTATAATATCAGGATTGATCTGCGAGATTATTGCTGACAGTTCGTCTACAGTCCACCATTCTTTGAACCTCTGTATGCACAACTCCTTTGCGTTTACCACGACTGGCGTGTCGGCGTCCACCTGTGGTTTGCGTCTCTTTGATTTGGCAGGATCGTTTGTAGTAATATTGCCAGTATTTCTAATTTTCATGATCAGTTACACCTCTAGTATTGTGTGTGAAGCACCCAAATAACAATTTTTCTATAATGCAGACATGCATGCAGTAGCCATCCAGATACAACGCGGGATGTCCAAAGGTCAGACATGATCCTGCCGCCACGCAGTTCCCAAGTACGGCAGGCACACGCAGGCTGCCTGTTAGTTTGCAGAGAAGAAGCGTTCAAACTCTATATCAAGAGTACTCCATGCAGTCTGAGTGGTGAGCATTCCCTCTGCCCGGTATGTGGATATTTGATTATTTATCATCGCATTGTATGTCTCCTCGCCTACCGCACCCTTGTCCAGTACAAACGTGCTGGTCAGCGGAATCTCTGCTCCAGAATAAAAGACTGCACGGCCTGGCAATGCAATGTCAATTACAGAGTATTGTCCAGAACCCAGCAGCGTTCCGTCCCCATAGAGCTGGTATGTGATAGTGGCAACGGTAAACGTCTTCTCGCTTGGGTTAGCCACAGAAAAGACCAGATCAAATTCAGCCTGGTTTGTCACCCTGTTGATATCATTCAGCTCTATTCCTTCAATCTCGATTGCCGCCTGTTCCAAAGACTCATTATCAAGGCTTGCATAGTATACTATTCCACCCATCAATGCAAGGACACCGCCTATGGCTATGTAGACTGTGGTCTTGCTCTGCAGCTCCATTACGCTAGTCGGGCGTACCATAACTAAAAAGGTTTCAAATTTGTTGCTTCAACAAACTCTGGATCGGTAGAAAAATATTCATATAAGTTTATGACGCTGCGGCAGGCAAGCCACCACGGCTATATCAGGCCCGATACATGCAGGCATGCACCAGACATGGTCCGTAGATGGACTCGTTTCCAAATAATCATTTGATTGGGTTCCACATACTATATAAACAATGAACATGGCCACCAGTTATGGGCTATTTGGGAAATCATCTGGCCACCATAGTCACTGGTGTCTTTGCAGTTATTCTTACTGCACTCTGGCCATTCTTCACAGGCTTTGCGCCGGTTACTGACTTTATCTTCGTGATGGCAGTACCCATAACATGGTTTCTAGTCTTCACTTGCTGGATAGCACAAAAGAGTGCGGATTACATGCACGCACATGTAGATACTGAGGGCGAAAAAAAAAGCTTGAGTCACACAATCGGCACAACAATATTAACTACGGCGACGACTACGGCGACGGCAGTAAATAATCCAGATACATCCGAGTTGCAACGCATACAAGACGAGCTGGGTGCAGAGCTGCTCGATCTCAAGAAATCCTTAAAGAACAAGGATGACGAGATAGAGAGACTGAATCGCAATATCACCAATCTACAAACGCGGGTCCAGATCGAGACGCTAAAGGCCGAGCTGGCCGATCTGAAGATGATGGCAGCAAAGCAAAAGTGACTACTAGTGACAGCAACACGATACAGAATTTTGAGCGTGCATCTCTTTACATGACGGGCAGCTTACGGCGGCGCCAAGATGGCAGCTACACGGGCAGAGTTCCGTGGGATCCACCTTTTCTGAGCCTTTACTACTGTTCGCAGTCATGATGACAATCCTACGTTATTTTAGATGCCAATTCCAAGGTATCGTCGACCATCTCCTTCAGCCTTGCCTGCGCACCCGGATCGCTTACCGTCGTACTGGAGATCTCGTTGGTGGTCATGTATACAGCCTTTGGATTGGCCACCACTCTAAAGTAGGACATGAGCTGGGTGAGAAGCGTCTGAACATCGGTAAAGCCAATATTGCCTGCGGCCACTATGGCCATTCCCGCAGCCTTTCCGGCAGTCTTCTTGTAATCTATATACTCAAACAGGTTCTTTAGTGCAGAACTGAAGAATGAATTGTATATTGGAGTTCCAACAAGCCATACATCAGCCTCCAAGATATCCCTAGCTGCAGATTTTGTGGCCTCGTTGTAGTCCACATCAAAGCCGTGAAAGCATTCTATCTGCCCCTCTGAGAGATCGATAAGTTTTGTATCAGTGTTCTTACTTTTTGCGTACTCGTAGACATACTTCATCATTGCAGATGTTCTTGCATTTTTTCTCGGACTGCCGGCTATTACTACAACACGCAATGACTAGAGGGCAGACATACCATATTTAGGTTATCACTTACAGGTAGTGTAAGAGCAAGAGGCTGCCCCTTATAATCACCCAGTATTTGTTTGGGTTCCTCAAATGATTGATTTCAAGCACAAATTCATCGGATTCTTTACGCCCAACCCAACCCAAACTGTACGTGGGGGAGGAGGAGGAGTAGGTAACCTCTTACCGAAGTGATAGACGGGCTTGGAGGGCTTCGATCCCTCGACCTGTAACTTAGGAGGCTACCACGCTATCCATATTTCGCGCCAAAAAGGCTCTGCGCCACAAGCCCAGCATGAGGTGGGGGGCTAATTATTTAAGCGTCGCGACTGCCATACTGGCCGCACGCATACAACTAGGCGATGTATGTGTATAGAACTAGCTGCGTGGACTACGGCCGTAGGCCCTGACTGCCTCCCTAGTGCCGTCCCAACGGCCGTCATTACTACCGGCACCAGCCCACTTTTCAAAGTATATGACATCATCCAATGCGAGTCTGGGCAGCCATCCGGCCGTCTCTAGGTCCGGCTTTTCTGCAAACCTATCCACATATCCCAGACACAGATACGCCACGGGTACTACATGCTCTGGAAGTTCAAGGATCTCTACTAGGGCATCATTTGACAGGATGCTGACCCATCCCAGTCCTATTCCTTCTGTTCTTGCAGCCAGCCACAGGTTCTGTATCGCGCAGCAAACACTGTATGGTCCTGCCTCCGGTATGCTGGTCCTACCTATTACAAATGGGCCAAACTTTGAAGGATCATAAGTCACGCACAAGTTAATGGCAGATTCCATAATTCCCTCAAGTTTGAACGATAGGTACTTGTCCGATCTCTCGGTTTCGTCTTTAATTAGTTGAGCAGATCTGCGCCTCTCCTGCTCAAATGATTCCTTGACCCTGCGTCTTGTCTGAATATTCTTTATGAGAATAAAGTTCCAAGGCTGTGAGAATCCCACCGATGGCGCCTGGTGTGCGGCATCAAGGATCTTGGCAAGCTTCTCATCCTCAACAGGCCTAGAGGTAAACCTTGATCGTACATCTCTTCTAGCGTATATGGCCTTGTACAACCCATCTTTCTCCTCCTCGCTGAAATCACCCACCAGCATCTCTTCTCCTGTGGAGCTTCCACTGTTAAACCTTAATAATATCAGTATCGTTGTCAATGTTTCGATGGGCCGGTAGTCTAGTTGGTTAGGATACCGCCTCGACACGGCGGTGATCGTGAGTTCGAATCTCACTCGGCCCACTACCAACAACATAAACACCAACATCACCAACAATAACGTAGTAAAAGAAGAAAATATCCGTACTCTAATCCACATTGTAGGCACTGATTTATTCTATCTTGAACGAATATCTTCTGCCTTTACTACGTCAACGTCAACATCAACATCAACATCAACGTCAACGTCACCAACAATAACGTCAACGTCAACGTCAACATAATCAACAACACAACAGGCTGCAGGTTCGGCCCATTGGCCACGCAGCGTACATCCTGCCAGCAACAGACAGGAATATCTGCAACGGGCAGGCATTTGGTATGTGGAGGCGCTAGTGTCGTACCGTATGACAGACTGCAATTCCAGTTGTCTGCATAATCAGAACGGCGCAGTGTAGGTAAAAGACAACACCATTCAGGATATTTGTGGCGGTGTGCTGACTGCCCAAACAACACGGAGTTGTCTAGACTTTTACGCCCAAACAACCGGCCTCATGCAGATTGACAATCCATACACATCATATCAACAGGCCTAGCAGAACACGACTGGTAAAACGATGGATCTGCAGCGGAGTTAATTGTTTGCCGGCTGCTGTAGGCTATGCCGTGCCTGTCTCCTCTTCTCCCTCCTCCTTTATCGAGGATTGGAGAATTTTGATCCGTTCAAGGAGTTCGTTCCGCATGTCCCGTGCCACCCTCCGCACGGTAGGTCGTGGAACACCCAAGTCAGCGACCACCTTGTTGTAGATTACCTGCTTGTCAGTCAGCCCTTGGTCGAGATAGGAGTTTATCGTCTCTTTTATTGTAGCGCTTTGGCTGCCAGAGCTGTTCAATGCATTCAAACCCTGATCGTTCTATATAAGATTATATGAAATTATTTGTGATGGGTTACTGCCCCCATAACCGTTTGAGTCAGGCATAAACAACCTGTGGCCTAACTTGTGCCTGAAATCAGTCATTTGTGGGGGGACCCAGACAGACATCTGCGGGGTGCTTATAAAGCGGGAACCTCTTTTCTGTTGCCGGCAAAGGGTTATTAGTACACAACACCGACATCAGACATGACTACAGCCAAGATAGAGACCAACCTAGGGACAATCTCTTTTAAACTTCTGCCCGAGCTGGCCCCAGAGCATGTCAGAAACTTTGAGGGCTTGACCAGGAAGGGATTCTATGACGGTACGCTCTTTCACAGAGTGATTCCCGGATTTATGATACAAGGAGGCGATCCCAACACAAAGACGAACAACAGGAGATCATGGGGGATGGGAGGCCCCGGATATGCAATAAAGGCAGAGTTCAACTCCCGTTCACATCTGCGCGGCATAGTCTCCATGGCAAGATCGCAGGATCCGGATAGTGCGGGATCGCAGTTCTTCATAGTAGTGGCAGACAGCACCTTTCTAGACAGGAATTATACGGTGTTTGGAGAGGTTACCGAAGGCATGGAGGTGGCAGACAACATAGTCTCGCAGAAGCGGGATGCCAATGACTGCCCGTTGCAAGAGGTTAAAATGACACGAGTCTCCATACAGGAGTGAACAAGCGCAGGAGAATAGTATCGGATTTGTCCTCATGGCACCTTTTGTCTCTAATTATGTGCGCAGTAGTTCTTGCAATGGCTGCCGCGCCAGAAGGAGAGACGGCAGCGGCACAACAGACTGTTGATCTCAGGGAGGCAGAACAAAACTCGGTTACCGTCACGGTAGGGACAGGCAGTGACGGCCTTGGCATAACCGTAAAACACGTGATCAGTCCGTCTATCAATCCCGTCGCACTGAATCCGGTGGATGTCAGGGGGGCGTCCATAAACACAATTGAGATCCTAACTGGAGCCCCAGACGACGGCCAGCCTGCAAGTACGGCCAACATAACCGGGGACGGAATCATTGTTATTACCCCTTCAAGGGATGACATTACAGTAGAGTACACCGTGGATAATGCAGTGCACATTGTAGACGGAATACACACGCTAGACTTTCTCTATCTACATACCACCGTCTTTCAAATGCCAGAAGATGCCAAGATGATTTATGTAAACAACAGGGCCATACATATAGAAGACAAGGACGGAATTGCATGCCACGGATGTCAGATGAGATTGGAGTATGTTAGTGAGGTGACCGCAAGGACGGAGTACCTCGACGGTGCGCCAAATGCAGATGATCATCCCATACAGATCATGACACGTGCAGACATCAAAGCGCCCGAGTTTGATCAAAAAACAGGTAGGATCAACATGGTGACGGAGGGGCACAACCAGTTTATGGTGATGATAATCCCCACACAGTTGATGAAGGCGCCATATACGGTGACGCTTGATGACAACAAGATATTCTTTCAGAATTATTTTGACAACGGAACCCACGTATGGCTCAGCTTTAGGCCCGAGACGCCTGGCAACGTAGCCATAAGCGGAGACACCATACATACGGATCTACAGGTGCGAGATGAGAAGCCAGATGATGACGGGTCCGTGCCCGAGGGCATGACAGCAGTTGTAGTAGTAGTAGTAGTAGCGGCAGTAGCGGCAGCGCTGTTGTTTGTAGCCAAGAAAAGAAGAAAGGAAGGAGTCAGTCGCCACAAGAACCGCACGAGCAGAGACCATACTCGTCAATACGGCTCTTACATTCAGGACATTTTTCACCATACTCTACCTCCCATGGCTCCTTTCCGTACATCCTAAGGTGATCGTCTATCTCTGGTGGGATTACATGTTCCTTGTCACTTTCACCATCCAGATCACTGTTGCCATACGCACTGTCATTGTCGCTTCTGTCGCCATCCCCCTCCATACACTCACAACCACACGTAGGGAGGTCGCCTCCCTTATTAACACCAGTCCCGCAGGGTTTGAGCCCAATACGGATGACGCCTCGCCCATACGTTGGAGAATCTGATGTGCCCAGAAACTATAAGCTGCACGGTGGTAGTGGCGATGGCAGCGTGAACACGGACGGCAAGGTCGTTTCTACAAAACCTGCACCGCGTGGGAGGGGCTGGTGACACGCCATACGGGTACAAACTACAATATATGCAGTCCACAAACTACAGGCATGGACTGCGGATGCAGGTGCATAAACTGCAAGAGTACACGGCTAAAGACCGACGCCGTGGGAGAACCCGAGGAGGACGGATACTACGACATGCACCATACGTGCGCCGAATGCAACACACATTTTGACCATCTAGAGGGGACCACGTTTGAGAGATGCAGTATGTGCGGGTTCAGACGGCCGCAATAGCCAGTGAGACATACATCGTCCTTCCTTCAGAGGAGTACCTTGTGATCTCCCCGGTGACCGCCATCTCCACAAGCGTCTTTGAGACATCAAGCGAACCGGCATGCCAGCCGTTCTTCCAAAGGTGCTGCACCGTCTCTGACACCGTCCGCGGGGAGTCAAATAACATGTACTTTTCCTGTAGAACCAGCAACTTCCCCCTAATCTCGGAGCGAGAGAGCGTGTATATGTTGTCGTCAAACGAGGGCTCGTAGGGCTCGGTATCTTCAAGCTGCTCAAGGCCCTGCCGTCTCAGATATACAAGAGGTTTTTGCGGTGAAGTGGGGCCTTCTACTCCTCCTTCACCTTCAGGCTGTCCCATTACAGGAGATGCCGTATACACAGCCTCTGCCTTCTGTTTTGGTATGCAGTGTGACAGCTCGCCGATGACTGAGCCGATCGTATCGTTGTCAACATAAAAGTCCCTAGAATCGATCTCGATCTCGTTCTCGCCCAACTTGAGCCTTAACCTTGCCAACATCATCTATTCGGCACATGAGAATTTACCAGATCAACTCAATTAGTTTGACAAAAATACTAAAAAAGATAGACCCACCGTTGGTTGATTTTGCAGAATGGGTCACGGTTAAAAGTCAACTTTGCAAGCATATAACATGGAGACATCCAAGAAGAGGGGAATTGTTGCGCTAGTTGTAATAGGGGTGGCAATACTAGGCTACTCACAATACGCATCGGCGTCGCACATATCCGTAAACGTGGCCAACAGCGAGTTGTTGTCTACCGACGAGACAGGTTCGGAGCACTACAACATCGAACTGGAGTTTGAGAATCCGTCACTCCTAGTTCTGATTGCAGGGGAGACTGAGTTCTTCATAGAAGCCGGCGGCGAGACGGTGGGAGAAGGCATGCTTGAATCATTTACACTGAACCCACTCAACGATGTAATGGTAAACGGCACATACCACACAATCTCAGAGTATGGCAACGACATGTTGACTGACGAGAATGCCGACGACATAAGGATCAGTGGGGTCACCGAATACAACATTCTGTTCACCTCGATCGATGTTCCGTTTGTCTATCACCCCACAACCGAGCAGACAAGCGGTTTTATACGCAGCGAATAACTCTGGGCCGACAGCAGAAAGTACATGCCACGCCCGGGCAAGATATTTTATACGCACGAGTCAGTCCACACTCATGCTGACTGTCTTCGGCTCGGTGGCGCTAGACACCATACAAACGCCAAAAAAGACACTCAACGACAGGCTGGGCGGCGCGGCAGTGTATGCGGCCATCTCTGCAAACAACTTTACAAGGCCGGGCCTGATTGCAGTTGTAGGCAGCGATCTGCCACCGAAATACAGAGACATACTTGTAGGCCACATGGATCTTGACGGACTAACAACCAAACTTGGAAGAACGTTCAGGTATGGTGGCAGGTACGACGACACACTCAGCTCTAGAACCACGCTAAAGACGGAGCTGAACGTGCTTGAGGGTTTTGAGCCGGATATTCCAGACATGTATGCCTCGTCGTCACGATTCGTATACTTGGCAAACAACGATCCAGATCAGAACAGAAAAGTACTTGACAAGTTCGACGGGGTAAGGTTCTCGATGTGTGATACGATCGATTTCTGGATAAACACAAAGAGATCCACAGTTGTCGAGATGTTCAAAAGCGTGGATGCAGTGGTGATAAACGATCAGGAGGCCCGGCTGCTCACAAAGGAGCACAATCTCATCAGATGCGCTAGAGCAATCTCAAAAGAGTGCGGCGTCCAGTACATAATTATAAAAAAGGGGGAGCACGGCTCCCTGCTCTTCTACAAGGACGAGATAATATCGGCCCCGGCATATCCTCTTGAGAATCCAGTTGACCCCACGGGAGCAGGAGACTCTTTTGCAGGAGCCATAATGGGATATCTGGCAAGCAGGGACAGGGAGGTAACGGTAGACGAGCTCAGAAAGGGTATCATATATGGAAGTGTTATGGGATCCTTTGCCGTACAGGGATACGGGGTTGACGGGCTGCTAGACATAGAGGATGATGAGGATGGACCGGCCGCTATACAGGAAAGAGTCGACAGATACACAAAATGGCTGCCGTGTTAAGCAGCAGTACCAAGTTGCATTTGACATAAACACCTGACATGTGTATGACATACACAAAATGGCTGCCGTAGTGATCCTAGTTGAATTTTATGCATAAAAACTGAAATTTTACCTCGGCAGCAGTTGTGCGGAGATTGGAGGGGGAAGATCGCACATGAGCAAGCGCGCAAGACGGCGGCACCAAAGAACCAGTTTACAGGACAGAAGGTTGGGGGGGGAAGATCGCACATGAGCAAGCGCGCAGGACAGTTGCAGGGCCACAGGCACTGCGGTCTGGTACGGATGCGTGCAGGTTTGTAAATATCGTGCGCAGCCTCCCCCACTACCGTGTGCATCACCGGCACACGCGGTGTTCTACGTCAGATAATCGTACATCTTGACTATTTTGCATTCCCCGTTTTCGAGCATTTTTGTTATGGCAGCCTGCATCTTCTCGACGTTCTCAAACAGCTTGTTGCCTACGCACTTTCTTATGATCTTCCATTGGCCCTCGACCGGATTCAGTTCCGGCGTGTACGGCAGCTGGTACTGGTGCGGACCCATTAAAAGTGGGACAACTCAATTTCGTATACCTTTTGAGCAAGGAGGCCGGTGACATAGCATGAGTAAGAACAAGAGATGGAGCGACAGTGAAAAGGTCCGCATAATCATCGAATACCTCAATACCGACACCAATGCTGCTGAGATATGTCGCAAGTATGTTATC
>RKRU01000041.1 GCA_007571225.1 Nitrosopumilaceae archaeon
GTAGTAACAACAGCAGTAACAGCAACATTAGTAGTAACGGCAGCAGTATTAGTAGTAGCCGTCAAGTGACAGGCAAGCCACCCCGAAACTGTAGCTTTATACGTTTAGATCAGATAGTCGGCCTTGATGGATGTCGCAGAGAAGATGAAACTTGTCAGCGCACCCCCCACAGAAGAGATCATAACAGCAGAAGATATAATCAGAATGTTTGAGACAAACGACTCCCCAAAGCACTATATCGGACTTGAGATATCTGGATTTTTACATCTTGGCAGTCTGCTCAGTACAGGCTACAAGATAAACGACTTTGTCAAGGCCGGCATGCAGTGCACGGTATTTCTTGCAGACTGGCACACCATGATAAACGACAAGCTGGACGGGAGGTGGGAGACCATTGCAAAGATCACCAAATACTACAAAGACGCCTTCAACTTGGTATGTCCCGGCGCCAGAATCGTACTAGGTACGGATCTGTATGAGGAGAGGAGGGATTACTGGCAGAAACTGATTATGTTTACAAAACACATGTCGCTTGCGCGCACCATAAGAACCCTTACCATAACAGGGCGCTCCGAAGATGAGGAGAGGATAAAGATCTCAAGACTGTTCTATCCTCCCATGCAGGCAGTAGACATACACTCCCTTGATGTCGATCTTGCACATGCGGGAATGGACCAGAGAAAGATACACATGCTCGTAAGGGAGGTATTTCCAAAGATGGGATGGAAGGTGCCAGTAGCCGTCCACCACGGACTGTTGCCAGGACTCTCAAGGCCCTCAAATGATACGGATGTACGGTCCGTAGGCAAGAAGATGAGCAAATCTGATCCCGATTCGAGTGTGTTCATCCACGATACGGACGATGACATAAAAAGAAAGATCAGAAAGGCATGGTGTGAGGAGGGGATGGTGCCCAACAATCCGGTACTGGCAATTGCAAAGACCATCCTGTTTCACGAGAACAGGGAGATCACGGTGGAGCGGCCGGGAAAATTTGGAGGCAACGTCACGTATGAGAACTATGATTCGATGGAGGCTGCATTTGGTAGTAGGGACCTTCATCCGATGGATCTCAAGCGCGCAGTAGGCGACGGACTGGTCAAGATAATTTCACCCATAAGGGATAAGCTGACACTGACAGACGAGACATCTGATGCCATAAGGACAGGCTTATAACGACAGCCGGCAGGCCGCAGCTGCAACCATGTCGGCGCCTTGGGAGCGCGCTCCTCGCCTACAATCGGCTTATAACGACAGCCGGCAGGCCGCAGCTGCAACTAGAATGTCCGTCTTGTATCCGTTCGCATCATCGGAGCTTATAACGACAGCCGGCAGGCCGCAGCTGCAACCCTACCACGGCCGCAATTCCAGTTATAATTGCGGCCTTTGGGAGCTGGTGCAAGAACAACAAGGAGTAGATAAACGCGCGGCGGCCGCAATTCCAGTTATAATTGCGGCCTTTGGGAACCTAAACTGTACTTTGATGTATAACCGCGCGGATTTATCATCAGATCCTTGTACGTGTACGTCGAAGAGTTTCCAACTATTACCGTACTTATCATGCCCAGTTTGTCTGAGTGATCAGGCAGCCTCTGTAGATCAGTCAACACCACCGTCTCAGATTCCCTAAACGCCCCCTTGATAATCGCAACGGGAGTATCGGGCCTCCTGTACTTTAGTAGTATCTCCCGCGTGTCCTGTAGTTGGTGGATCCTCCGCTTGCTTGCAGGATTATATATGACTATGACAAAATCGCCCCGGGCAGCGGCCTCGACACGCTTTACTATGATCTCCCACGGAACAAGCAGATCCGACATACTCACCACCGCAAAGTCCGTCATGAGAGGCGAACCCACTATGGACGCACAGGAGTTCAGGGCCGAGATTCCTGGAACAATCTCCACTGCAGGATCGCCGTTACCATCCTCCCCCCCGGCCGGATCCCATCCAGACTCTGCAAGTGTCTCGTATATGAGGCCAGCCATTCCATATATGCCCGGATCCCCACTTGAGACTAGGGAGACTGTCTTTCCAGACCGGGCAAGATCAATGCATTGTTGTGCCCGCTCAACCTCCTGCGTCATGGCATACCGGTATATCGTCTTGCCGTCGATGAGATCCTTTACTAGGTTTACATACGTCTCGTATCCCACTATCGTATCGCTCTGGTCTATAGCCTCTCTAGCACGCGATGTCATGTGATCGTGGTGTCCAGGACCAACACCAACTATGAAGAGCTTGCCGGGCAATTACAACTTGTGCAGGGAGTAGTAATTTATCTATAACTAAAACGATGGACGGCCGAGTCGCATCCAGTATGTTACGAGTTCCGGTTGGTGCGGGACCAGTGATGCATCACTGGAACGGCTCAACTATGGGCGCGTTAATGACATAGTAACTGTTTGTGGGCCGCGCCATACTGGCAGTCAGCATCTCCTTGTCACGAAACAGATCAATATCAGATATGTTCTCTAGCACGCCAACTGCAACATCCTCTGGATCGTTCCATTCCACAACATAGATGCGCCACATCGGTGTATACTCCTCGTCGCCCGGGGCCGCGCCCGCTATTGACGCCTGGTACCCTAGAGATCCAGATCCCACAATCCCGTTGTTGAATATGTAGAGATCGGATGCTGCGGAGTGATCCACTAGGCCTGCATATGCAGGGGCCTGCTCCACACCGATCAGTTCTGCAGGGCGCTGTGGAGTGGCGCCAGTCACTATATGGTATATGGTCCGGCCGTCAGGACCCCATCCCCTGTGCGCCACAAACGTAACCGTCATCTCCTCCCGGTTGATCTCAGTTATCTGTCCGCCTCCATACACCATGTCTGTAGTAAAGTTGTCGTCTGCACGAGTCACCGCCTCCCCGTCTGGCCATGCCACTTGGGGGGCGTTCAATATGACGTTATTGGGCCTCTCAAAATCTATCCTTCCGCCATCCTCGGCCCGCAGTATATCGTCGACGTTCTCAAACAGGATCCGGTTCTGTCCCGGCTTCCACGTAACCTCAATAACCTCACTCAGTGCACTATACATTGAATCCGCCGGCGTGGATGAAAAGACCTCGTCTTGGTACCCGTACAGCCCGTCTCCTTCAACCCCGTTCTTAAACACATAAACCTGCTGCAGTACGGACTCGGGCGGTTCTCCCATCGCAGGCGCGTGCTCCACGCGCCAGCCCTGTGACTGGGTAATCTTGTCGGCATACTCCGCATCGCTTCCGTCCGTAATTATATACATCAGGGCCTCCCCCTCATAGATCCCCTTGTGCATGGGTATCACGGCAGGCACACTGGTCCGAGAAAGTAGCAGTCTCGGCTCTTCTTCTGGCAGGTCTACCTCGATCGTCTGCATTATGATTTTTGTGGGCTCTCCCCTGACCCAGGCGTCCACGCTAACTGTGGCAGTAAACCTCTCCGCAGATTCGGTGTGTAGTGCAACTGCGGCTCCGGTAAACTCAAACGATGCCGCGCTGGTCTCAGATCCCACAAACGATGCCGCATATACTGTCTGTCCATCAACAGTCCACATGGGCAGCCCCGTCTCTGCGGCGGCCTTTACGTCTTCGCCGGTCATCGCATGTAGTATCATAGGACGCACGGGAGAACTGGCAGCAAACGTGAGGGAGCCGTCATATATGGTGCCAGTATTGGGGGACAGAATAAGGGCCATCTGCATGCTGCTGCCACTTGCCCCCTCGCTTGGATCTGGCATCGACGTGACGGTCTCCGTAAAGTGAACCTTCTTTCTGGAATTTGCATCGGCAAACTGGTCCGAACCGTGTAGCATACTCGGGGCGCCAGACAACAACATGACTGACAACAATACCACTACAGCTACAACAGAAGCCGCCACGTAGGATTGTCTCACGAGTAGATTTCAAACGAATCCCTTAAATGATTTTGGAGTCTGTCGGGTGTGTGCAGTGGTATATCGAGATTATGTCGCCCCGTTATTCTGTATCACGCTCCATCCATTTTGGGTCGCCATACCTGATTTCTCTTGTGGCAGTCCGGTTGTGAAATGCCATGAGTAGAGTTGTGCTAGTTTTGACGCCGAATGAAAAGCAAAGCCTTCGTTCATCATAGTATTCTACATATGAAGAGAGATCATCATGTGGAAGAACTCACTCCCCATGCTGCGGTGGAATCTCTCAAGATCTTTTGTCTGAGGTCGCAATGTTGCATGGCCGCAATGTTGCATGGCCGCAACGCCTGATTGTGGGAGAGGATCTCGCTTGCCTTCTAGTACAACATGTACGATGAATGAAGATATGACAGATGCTCGTCCACGCAGTAGTCGTCGTCG